>JBGSPZ010000010.1:0-1736 GCA_041738375.1 Parerythrobacter sp.
CGCTGGAACAGGCGGTTGCCGCCGCCCGTGCATTCGTGCGCGAGGCGCTGATGGCCGCGCCGGGTTTCGGCATCGGCAACGGACCGCTCGGCCATCAGGCGGTTCGACGAGGAGTCTAGCCTAGCACTTCAGGTCGTAGAACTCGGAGATGTGGCACCACGCATCCTCCGCCGTCTCGCTCCAGTGGATCAGGTCGAGATCGGAGTGATTGATCGTGCCTTCCTCGGCCAGCGCCTCGAAGTTGACCACCCGAGTCCAGAATTCCTTGCCGAACAGCACGATCGGGATGCGCTGCATCTTGCCGGTCTGGATCAGCGTCAGCAGTTCGAAGAATTCGTCGAAGGTGCCGAACCCGCCGGGGAACACCGCCACCGCGCGCGCGCGCAGGAGGAAGTGCATCTTGCGCAGCGCGAAATAGTGGAAGTTGAGCGCGAGGTAGGGCGTCACATACTGGTTGGGTGCCTGTTCGTGCGGCAGAATGATGTTGAGCCCGATGCTTTCCGCCCCGGCATCGCTCGCTCCCTTGTTGGCCGCCTCCATGATCGACGGCCCGCCGCCCGAGCACACCACGAACTGGCGCTTGCCGCCTTCGATGATCGATTTCTCGCTGACCAGCTTGGCCAGCTTGTAGGCTTCACCATAGTATTTCGACTTGGCGACCAGGTTTTCGACGATCCGGCGCTCGTCGTCGGGCAGGTCCTTGGCCCCTTCAAGCGCGGTTTCGGCGGCTTCGGGGGGCGGGATGCGCGCCGAGCCATACATCACCAGCGTCGAGCCCACCCCGGCCTCGTCGAGCAGCATTTCGGGCTTGAGCAGCTCGAGCTGGAAGCGCACGGGTCGCAATTCCTCGCGCAGCAGGAAATCGGTATCGCGAAATGCGAGGCGATAGGCCGGATGGCGGGTCTGCGGGGTGTCTGCGGTGCCGGCGTCTTCGAACCGGGCTTCCTCTTCCGCAGGATAGAATTTGCGCTGCGCGAGTTCGTGTTCTTTGTCTGTCATTTGGACCGCGATAGGAGCGCGGCGAAAGCTGCACAAGCATCGAAATGAGCGGCTGGATGCCCCGTGAGGATTCGAACCTCAATTGACGGAGTCAGAGTCCGTAGTCTTACCATTAGACGACGGGGCAAGCGCGCGGGCCGATAAACCGCTGATTTCTGCGGGTCAAGGGCTTTCGGGCGATTTCGTTGCGACGGGTTTGCCGTCGCAATTGCGACGATGAGGTGAAATGGTCGGCCGGGCAGGGTTCGAACCTGCGTCCTTCGGATTCGGAATCCGCTGCCCCATCCAGCTGGGCCACCGGCCGACACGTCAGCATTGATACTTGCGTTTGAGCCTTTCAAGCAATTGGCGTTCATGCTGTTCCAAAAGCACAGCATCCTCGCGCGCGCGCTGCTCTTCCTCAACCGCTTCGCGCGCTATTCGATCAATCACTTCCTGGTCGGTTTCGTTGCGCTCCAACTGGAAAACGAGGGTCGCTCCTTCGTTGTAGTACCCATGGTCGATATCAAGGACAACATCGGGATCAGGGCCGAATTCTGCCGCCAATCCCTGCAATGTTTCGATGAACTGGCTCAACGGCAGAGGGCCGTCTATCGCCCTTCTCAAATCTAGGAACAGCAGTGCGCGCTCGTCATCTATTTCGTCGGCTGTCACTTCGCTTCTTCCTTCTCTCTGTCCGCCAGCATGCGGCGGGTGCGTTTGGCGGCGGCGATGGCGGCGACGGCGGCGCGGGTATC
>JBGSPZ010000137.1:0-4576 GCA_041738375.1 Parerythrobacter sp.
GCGCAATCACGGCAGCGAGCGGCTGCGGCTGGCGGCAACAATGCTGGCGCTGGCATCGATGCAGATCGAGCCCAACCTTCGCGTCGCGCAAGGGATCGAGTGGTCGCTGCACAAGCGCTGGCTTTCGGTGACGGCAAGCGAGCGGGCGATGCTGGCCGCGACGGTCGCGGGGAATGCCAACCGGGACGAATTGCCGCGTGAGGTGACCGATCTCGCATCGGCCGAGGCGCTCGAAGCGGCGACATGCTGGGGCCTGGCGATCAGGCTGTGCCGGCGACTGGGTGCAAGATCGCGCAATCTGTTCCAGCTCAGCAGCCTTCAAGTGGAAAACAACCGGCAATTGGTGCTGTCGATCGAAGAAAGTCATGCCGCACTGTTCGGCATTCCCAACGAGAAGGATCTCCAGCTCCTCGCCGAGCGCCTCGGTCTCAAGCCGCAATTCCGTAGCGTCAAAAATATCGGTGCAGTTCGGCTCGACGCATACGCCAAATAGGTCGTCACGCCCGGCCGCAAAACTAAATGCGCCTGAAATGCGCAGTTGGCGCAAGCCTATTGCCAGAAGCCCTGTGTTTGGCCTAGTTTCATGTCCACAGACCGCAACAGACGGTCGTCACATGGGAGAGGACTTATGAGGGTCAAAGCTACCCTGCTTGCCGGCGTGGCCGGTACTTTGCTTGCCGTTCCTGCCTACGCCCAGGATAATACGCAATCCCCAACCCCGCGGGTCGGCAATGACGAGATCGTCGTCACTGCGCAGCGCCAGGCGGAAAGCTTGCAGGCGGTGCCGATCGCGGTCAGCGCCTTTACCGCTGAATCGCTCGAAGCGCAGCAGATCGAGAATGCGAGCGATCTCCAGCTGACGCTGCCCAACGTCTCGTTCACCAAGAGCAACTTCACCTCGTCGAGCTTCACCATCCGCGGCATCGGCGATCTGTGCGTCGGCGTGAGCTGCGACAGCGCGACGGCGATCCACCTCAACTCCGCCCCGCTGTTCGGCACGCGCCTGTTCGAAACCGAGTATTTCGACCTCGAACGGATTGAAGTGCTGCGCGGCCCGCAGGGCACGCTGTTCGGCCGTAATGCGACTTCGGGCGTGGTCAACGTCATCAGTGCGAAACCCGACCTGTCGGGCTTTGCGGCCAAGGGCGAGTTCGAATACGGCAATTACAACAGCATGAAAGCTAGGGGCATGGTCAACGTGCCCATTGGCGAGACCATCGGTGCGCGAGTGGCCGGCTTCTATCTTAAGCGCGACGGCTATACGACCAACGTGTTCAACGGCGACGATATCGATGACCGCGAAATGTACGCCGTGCGCGGCTCGCTCCGCTTCGAACCGGGCCCGGATACGACCATCGACCTGATGGCATACTACTTCCGCGAAGATGACAATCGCCTGCGCATCCAGAAGCAGCAGTGCCAGCGCGATCCTACCGGGGTGCTCGGCTGTTTGAATAACCGGCGCGATTTCGACAAACTGAATGCCAATTCGACCTTTACGGGTACGCTGGGCTCATCGGAATTTCTCGCGATCAACGGCATTCCATCCAGCTTCGGGCTGAATAGCCTGTACGGCCCGGATGCCTATGCCAACTTCCAGGAGCCGGCGGACGTCCGGAAATTGAATACGCAGTTCACGCCGGAATACTTCGCCGACGAATTGCAGCTGTGGGGCCATATCGACCACAGCTTCGGCGCGATCAATGTGTCGTTGTCGGGAATGTATCAGGAAACCAGTGTCGATTCGCGGCAGGATTACAACCAGGGCGTGGGTGCAATTCCCAACGCGGCAGTGGCCTTCGGGACCTTGAACGCTTTCGCAGGGGGAGCAGCGGGACCGGGTACCGGAGTCTATTTCCAGCCGATCGTCGATGCACTGTTCTCGGGCAACGATCTGTGCGTTTCCGATACGCGGCTCGATAATCTCGGCGCTTATGAGGGCTTCCGGGTCTGTACGCCGGACGGCACCCAGTTTGACCGGTCCAACCAGGATCAGACGGCGTGGTCGGGCGAATTGATCATCTCGTCCGATTTCGATGGCCCGTTCAATTTCCTGCTCGGCGGAATCTACGCTGAATCGGAAGTGAGCGAGAACAGCTACTACGTCAACGCCTTCGCCATTGACTACGTTACCGGCGTGCTGGGGACGTTCAACGCGTTGGGCAACGGCTTGCCGCCTAGCTATCTGGCGACATCGTTCTTCCGCAACAACACGCAGGGCTTCAAGCTGGAGAGCTTCGGCATCTTCGGTGAAGTCTATTTCGACATCAGCGACAGCCTCAAGCTGACCGCCGGCCTGCGCTACAACGACGACAAGAAGGCGATCACCGCACGGTCGACGCTGGCGAGTTTCCTCAACCCGTTCAGCAACAACACCGATCCGTTCGCCTCGCCCTTCGTCGGAAGTTTCGATGCCGATCCCGGCACCCCGGGCAACCAGCTGGTCCAGACGCGCGCGGTCGCCTTCGACGAGATCACCGGGCGCGCGGTGCTCGATTGGCAGGTCGGGCCGGACAATCTGCTCTACGCATCCTATTCGCGGGGCTACAAATCGGGCGGCATCAACCCGCCGCTGCAGCCGATCTTCGCGGTGCCGGACAGCTTCGGATCGGAAACGATCGATGCGTTCGAAATCGGTTCGAAGAATACCTTCGCCAACGGCATGCTCCAGCTCAACGCCACCGCCTTCTACTACAAGTACAAGGATTTGCAGCTGAGCCGCATTATCGCGCGGACCTCGGTCAACGACACGATCGACGCCAATATCTGGGGCTTCGAACTCGAATCGCTGATCCGGCCGAGCGATCGCTGGCTGTTCAACATCAACTTCAGCTACCTCAATGCCGAAGTTGCGGGCGACCAGTTGTTCTCCAACCCGCGAGATCCGGGTGGCGGCGATCCCAATGCCGTCATCATCAAGGACGTTACCAACGGTGCGCTGTGCGCGGTGACCGGTCCTTCGCAGGCGGTCACGGCGGGCTTCGTCACAGCGGTGAATGCCGGTCTCGGCCTGCGCGGGCCGACCGCGTTCCCGGCCGACGGCAACATTGCCTCGACCGGTGCATTCGGCATCTGCGGCGTGCTTCAGGCCAATGCGCCGGCGGGCATCAGCGTGCTGAGCCCGGGCGTCGAGGTCAATCTGAAGGGCAACAAGCTGCCGCAAGCACCGGAGCTGAAAGCCTCGCTCGGCATGCAGTACACCTATGACTTCGACAGCGGGATGACGCTGGTACCGCGGTTCGACGTCGCTCTTACCGGGGAACAGTTCGGCAACGTGTTCAACGGGAACGTCAACCGGATCGCACCTTTCGTGCAGGCGAATGCGCAGATCCAGCTCAACGGGGCGGACAACAAGTGGTATGCCCGTGCCTTCGTGCAGAACATCTTCGACAGCGACTCGACCACGGGTCTCTACGTCACCGATGCTTCCTCGGGCCTGTTCACCAATATCTTCACTCTCGATCCGCGTCGTTACGGCGTGGCCGTGGGCATCGAATTCTGATCCCTTAAAGGGACGGGAGAGGGGAAGGCCGGGCTTCGCGCCCGGCCTTTTTCTTTGGCGCTGGTGCTTCTTGATATCCTCCTGCGCTTGTCATCCCCGCGAAGGCGGGGATCCAGGGCAGATCGAGTTCCATGGATTCCCGCCTCCGCGGGAATGACATGAATCGGACAAAGGAATGATACGCGGCAGCCGATCTCCGCTCGATGCGAAGTGGCCTATTTGGCCAGCCCTCAACCCGCCTTGGCGAAGGGCGAGAAATCGGTCCCCGTGTCGTAGATGTCCACGCCTTCTGCCCGCTTGAGCCTGCCGACGACAAGATAGGTCACCGGGGTCAGCACCACTTCCCACAGCACCTTAAGCGCCCAGTTGCCGACCATCACCGCGATCACCGCCTCGGTCTCCCACACGCCGAGGAAGGCGACGGGATAGAAAATCGCGCTGTCGACTGCCTGCCCGAAGACGGTCGATCCGATGGTGCGGCTCCACAGCGCGCGGCCTGCGGTCCAGATCTTCATCTTGGCGAGGACGAAGGCATTGACGAATTCGCCTGCCCAGAAGGCGATGATCGACGCCAGCACGATGCGCGGGACCTGCCCGAACACGCTCTCATAGGCTTCCTGCCCGTCCCAGATTTCGGCCGGCGGCAAGGCGACGACCACGAAAGACATGAAAGCCATGAACACCATTGCCGCGAATCCGACCCAGATGCAGCGCCGTGCGCGCTGGTAGCCATAGACCTCGGTCAGAACATCGCCGATCACATAGCTGACCGGGAAAAACAGGATACCCGCGCCGAAGATGAAGCTCCCGTCGGCGGCCGGCCACCAGCCTGCTGGCCACCACGGGATTGCGACTGCAGACAGCTTGGCCGCCCCGATCACGTTGGACAGCAGCAGGATGGCGACGAAAGCGGCCATCACAATGTCGAAATGGCGGAAGCTGCGATGCTCGTGCGCGGTGGTTTCCACCCGGTCCAGGTTCGTATCCATAGAACGCGCACTAGAATCTTTTCCACTAAGGTGGAAGCGGCACCGGCCCGCACCCCCACCCGGCCACCCAATCAAGTTTACTCTG
>JBGSPZ010000150.1:0-4573 GCA_041738375.1 Parerythrobacter sp.
GCAAGGCGCGCGACGACGGGGCGAGCGTGCTGGTGATCGGCCGCCCGATCAGCCGCGCGGACGACCCGGTTCAGGCCGCGCGGGATATCGAGGCGACACTATGAAAACAAACGTGCTTGTCGGGCTGGCGCTGCTGGCTGCACCGCTTGTCCCCGCCGCCTCGGCGCAGGACGAGCCCGTGCCCGCCATCAGCGAGGGCCTCTATCTGTTCAGCACCTTCGCCCAGTCCGGGCCGCATCCAGTGTGCTCGGAAAGCTGGGAGTTCCTGGCCGATGGCCGGATGCTGATCAGCAGCGGGCAGGAACGGGTCGAGAAAAGCTGGAAGCTCGAGCAGGACGGTGACGGCGCATGGATCGTCGCGCGCATCGTGTCGGGGAACCATGCGCCCGACTGCATGGGCAATGTTACCGGCACCTACCCCACCGAGGAACAGCGGATCTATTTCGTGGAGTTCAACGGAGGGTTCATCCAGCTCTGTCCGCCGCCGGGGCGGACGGAAAGCGGGGAGCCGTTTATCGCCAACTGCTATGCGCGCCTGGTTCGGGCCGAGAACGCCGGATGACCGACCGCGCGACGCCCAACCTGCCGTCGCGCGATTTCGATGCGACCGAGGCCTTTTATGGTGCGCTGGGCTTCGAGACCGCCTTCCGCGATGGCGGCTGGATGATCCTGCAGTCGGGCACGCTCGAGCTGGAATTCTTTCCCTATCCCGATCTCGATCCGGCATCGAGTTCGTTCGGCTCCTGCCTGCGGCTGGACGATCTCGCCACCTTCCATGCCCGCGCACGCGCAGCGGGCATCCCCGATACGCGAACCGGCTGGCCGCGCCTGAGCGAACCCCGGCGCGAGGTGAGCGGGCTGACCATCGCCTATCTGATCGATCCCGATTGCAGCCTGATCCGGCTGATCCAGAACCCGAATGAAGGAGAATGAGCCTATGCGTATGATCGCCCTCGCCGCCTGCGGCCTCGCCTTGGCGCTGTCCACTCCGGTAGCCGCGCAAGGCATCCAGGGCCTCGGAATCCTCGCGCTCGACCCGGTCGACGAAGGCAACACCGTGCTGACCATCACCGGCAAGGCCAACGTGACGCGCGAACCCGATGTCGCGAGCTTTACCGCAGGGGTCACGACTGTCGCCCCGACAGCGGAGCAGGCCCTGCGCGAAAACGCCGCGACGATGCAGAAGCTGGTCGCCGCTGCGCGCCGGCGCGGGATTACCGAGAGCGATATCCGCACCAGCGAGATTTCGATCAGCCCGGTGTTCGAGGTGGAAACCTACGATTCCTATAGTCAAGGATGGAAGGATGCGACTGCGGCGGCGGCAGAGGGTGCCGATCCTGCAGCCGAGGCGGTAGCGGCGGTCGAGGCGGCAGCTGCCGAAGGATCGCCGAGCAAACCGAAAACCCCGCGCATCACCGGCTACCAGGCGAACAACGCGGTCTCGATCCGCCAGCGCAAGCTCGACGATTTCGGCGGCACCATCGACGCGCTGGTCGCGGCGGGTGCGAACAATGTCGCCGGGCCGAGCTTCCGGCTGGAAGACTCGACCGGGGCCGAAAACGAAGCGCGGACCAAGGCCATAGCCGATGCCCGCAGCCGCGCCGAACTCTACGCCGCCGCCGCCGGGATGACGGTCAAGCGCATCATCATGATCGACGAGGGTAGGACCTCGGGGCTGAGCTCGGGCTATGACGAGGGCTACGCCTACGCCGAGGCAGCCACTTACGACGCCTATGTCCCCACCCCGGTGGTCAAGGGCGACCTGACCATCGGGGCCAGCATCGGCGTGATGTTCGAGCTCGCGCCGAGATAGTTACTCGGCGGGTTCGGCTGAGCCCTGATCGGTGCCCCAGTTGATGTTGTAATTGAACAGCTGGAGTTCGTCCTCCACCCGGACGAAGTCGAAGGTCTCGGTCGCCGGACCGTTGTCGAATTCGCTCTTGTGGGTCACCTTGACCATGGTCACGCCATTGTCGGTGTTGAGGTTGAACCCCTCGCGGCTGGTCGATTTGAGCGCGCCCATCCGGTCGCGGATCTGGCCGAGGAACGCGACCGCATCGGCCTTGGGCCCGGAGGCCTTGAATTCCTTGCTGCCGGCTTCCCAGATCGCATCGAACTGGCGGTTGTCCATCTGCTGATGAAATTCGGCCACTTCGGCATCGGCATCGTCGAGCTGCTCCATCGGATTGCACGCGGCAACCAATGCTGCGAGCAGCACGAGCACGAGATTGCGAATGGAAACGATCATCGTCTTTCCCCCTTTTTCCCCTGTCCCCGTTCTAATCGATCCCGCGCTGGCCGGATTGCATCGATTCGACAAATCGCTTGGTGAGCCGTCCGCCATTGCCTAAGCGCCCGATCATGCAGGCAGAAATCAAGATTTGCGGGCTTTCGACCGAGGAAAGCGTCGAGGCGGCGATAGCGGCCGGGGCGACGCATATCGGGCTTGTGCATTTCCCGCCGAGCCCGCGACATGTCGATCTGGCGACTGCCGGCCGGCTGCGCGCGCTGGCGCGAGGCCGAGTCAAGGTCGCTCTGCTGTCGGTCAATGCCGAGGTTGAAGCCATGTCGCGCATGCTCGAAGCGGTGATGCCCGACGTGGTCCAGTTGCACGGCTCCGAAACCCCCGAATGGGCCGCTTTGCTGCGTGAGAAGATGCCGGTCGAGGTGTGGAAAGCGCTGGGGGTCAAGGACGCCGCAACGCTGGAGAAGTCGCGCCGCTACCAGGGCGCGGTCGACCGGCTGCTGTTCGATGCCCCGGCAGCCGCCCTGCCCGGCGGCAACGGAGAGGCGTTCGATTGGCGCTTGCTCGCAGAATTCGACCACGCGATCCCCTGGGGCCTTGCGGGAGGACTCACGCCGGAAAATGTCGGTGCAGCGATCCTCGCGACCGGCGCGCCGCTGGTGGACACTTCCTCAGGGGTGGAAAGCGCGCCGGGCATCAAGGACGCGTTGAAGATCGCCGCCTTCTGCGAAGCCGCCCGCGCCGCATAGGAAGGGCGATCGTGCCCGTTGCAGCCACGATCCTTAACGTTCGTCCTAGAACCTCCATTGCTTGTCATCCCCGCGAAGGCGGGGATCCATGGTGGAAACCGTCCCATGGATTCCCGCCTTCGCGGGAATGACAGAAATGGAGACGACGCAAAGAGGCGGGTTCGTCTGTTCGTAAACGATACACTCGCCATAGAAAAAGGGCGGCCCCGCGGGACCGCCCTCCTCTTGAGAGTTCGTGCTTCGATCAGAACTTGAAGCCGACGCCCACCGCAGCGGTGTTCACATCGACGAAGTCGCTGAAGAAGTGGCGGTATTCGGCCTTGAGGTAAACGCCGCCGTCACCCAGCTTGTGCTCGTATCCGCCGCCGAGGTAAGGCACGTCTTCGCCTTCGCCGAAGGCGTAGCCGCCGGCTGCGAACAGCTTGCCCTGGGTGCCGACCTTGGCACCGACGCGGCCGCCGACGCCCCAGACGACGTCAGCGCCGTCGGTCAGCAACTTGTCGGCCGAAGCTTCCGCACCGATGAAGGCTGCTTCACCGAGGTCGAAGTCGTAACCGGCGGCAACGCCTGCGGTGGCTTCTTCGACGCCATTGGCCCAGGCGATACCGCCACGGACTTCGACGCGGCCTTCGCCGGCTGCTTCCTGAGCGAACGCCGGTGCCGCGAATGCGGTAGCGGCGGCTGCAACTGCGATTGCAATCTTGCGCATGTGTAATCCTTTCAAAAATGCGGCCACATAAGGGGGGTGTGGCGCGATGCGTTACATCGGGTAGTAATTCTGAACTTCAACTGACAGTTCCGTGGATTGTCCAACTTTCCGAAAATGTCGCTTTTCTGCAACATCATGTTAATGTGGCAGAAAGCTTGGGGTGGCGTGCGGCTGTCAACCGCAGCCCGGAGCCATTCGCCCCGATCGAAGCAGCAGCCAACAACGGGTCGACGAACGATCGAACCGCGGCGCGCAATTCCGTTGCGCGGCGACGAAGCGCACTCCCTGCCCGCTGGACAACATCGCGGGCCTCTGCCAATCGCCCGGGCGATGACCTCACCCAATTCCTTCCGCAACATGCCTGATGAACGCGGGCATTTCGGCGATTACGGCGGGCGCTATGTCGCCGAGACGCTGATGCCGCTGGTGCTCGACCTGGAGCGCGAATACCGCGCCGCGCAGGCCGATCCGGCGTTCCAGGCGCAGTTCGACGACCTGCTCGAGCATTACGTCGGCCGCCCCAGCCCGCTCTATTTTGCCGAGAGGCTCACGGAAGCACTGGGCGGGGCACAGGTATGGTTCAAGCGCGACGAGCTCAACCACACCGGCGCGCACAAGATCAACAATTGCATCGGACAGATCCTGCTCGCCATGCGAATGGGCAAGACGCGCATCATCGCGGAGACCGGCGCGGGCCAGCACGGCGTCGCCACCGCCACTGTGGCCGCCATGTTCGGGATGCAATGTGTCATTTACATGGGTGCGGTGGATTGCGAGCGCCAGGCGCTGAACGTGTACCGCATGAAGATGCTCGGTGCCGAGGTCGTGCCCGTAAAGGCCGGACAACAGACGCTCAAGGAGGCGGTGAAC
>JBGSPZ010000168.1:0-19148 GCA_041738375.1 Parerythrobacter sp.
GCGGCTTCGGCCCTGGTGGCGGCGATGGACAGGGGCGCTGGTTCCTCTCGCTGTTCCACAGCGTCGAGCTGGAGAACGAGGCGCTGGTTGCTCCCGGTGTGCCGGTGTTCGATCTGCTCGATGGCGACGCGCTCGGCAGCGGCGGCGTATCGCGCCATACCGTCCAGCTGGAAGGCGGGATGTTCTACCGCGGCTACGGCTTGCGGCTGTCGAGCAATTATCTGAGCCCCTCGCGGATCAACGGTTCGGGCCTGCCCGGGTCGACCGATCTGTTCTTCGATGACCTTGCTACGTTCGATATCCGCCTGTTCATGGACCTCGAGCAGCAGAAATGGCTGTATGGCGAGGAACGCGGCTTCCTGAAAGGCGCACGGCTGTCGCTGCGGGCGAACAATGTGTTCGACGCGCAGCGCCGCGTGATCGACGGGACCGGAACGGTACCGCTGAGCTACCAGCCTGGGCTGATCGACCCGATCGGGCGCCGGGTGGAAGTGGAATTCCGCAAGGTATTCTAGCTGCCTGGCCCTGATGTCTCAGTCGAGCGCGCATCCTAGTTGACCTTGTCCGATCGACGCGTCGAGCGCGGCTTTGCTCGATGCATCGGCGTTGGGGTCGTATAACAGCTTGTCGCCCAATGCCGGCGAAGTCAGCGACTGGACGTCGAATCCGTGGCGTACCTCCGGATAGAAGGTGACCGAAATATTGCTCGCCCGAGCAATCCCGGCGACGAAGGCTTCTAGATTCTTTGCTTTCGTAACGCGATCGTCCGTGCCTTGAAAGGCAATGACTGGGATATTCGGTGTGTAGCTTTTGGGCTGACCGCGCACCGATGGGTAGAAGCCGATGGCGCGGGTAAGCCCGGGCATCGCCATGTGATCGCGCGCTGCGAGTTCCCACATGCCTTCTCCGCCCAGCGACCAGCCGATGACGACGCCTTCGCAGCGCAGGTCCATCCTCCCCTCTGCCCGCTCGACCGCGACGGCATGATCCACGATTTTCGCGATCCTCGTCCCGGGCTTGCCCTTTTGCGTTTCGGGCAGGAAGCGTGTGGCGTTGCGGTAGTCCACCACCAGAACGTCGATTCCGCGCGTGTTGAGCCAGTCGGCAAATCGAAAATAGTGCCCGCCATCTCCGAGAATGTCCAAGCCGCTCGCACCTGGTAACAGGATTGCCCACGGTCGCGGTTTGGTTTCGGCAGCTGCAGGTCGCCAGTGGAAATGATCGTTCGCATCTTCCGCAGTGAGGGGAGCGGAGAGCAATGCCGCAGCCAGCATCGCCCTAAAGATCCGATTCAGCATGGCACCCTCCCGACCGACTCCCAAAGCCGGGAGATGGCCAGAGAAAAATGAACCGCGCTTGAAGCCTGATCTAGTTCAGCAGGCGCGTCCGCGGGAAGAGCAGCGCGGCGAGTCCGCGGGCCTTGAACGGTTTCCACGTCCCTTCCTTCTGCGCCAGTCGGTCGGCGATAGCGAACATCACCAGCGGGTTGACGCCCAGCCCGCAATGGCTGGCGTGGACCTCGATATTCTCGGTCTGGCCGTGATTGGCGTCATCGGGGAATTGCACCGATCCGCGCCAGTGGACTACGCCGTCGGTCTTGGTCAGCACCGAGGTTGTCGGCACCGGCGGCGCTTCGCCCAGCTTGGCAAAATTGCCGTCTTTCATCGGCTCCGGCTCATTGCCATTGAGATATTCGAACAGGCGGCGCGCGTTGGTGTGGTTGCGGTCGTCGCTGATCGGGCTGCCGAGCGAGATCACCAGACGAACCTTTTCCGGCGCAAGTTTGGCCAGTTCGCGCGCGAAAACGCCGCCGAGACTCCAGCCGACAATCGAGATCTTGCGACCTGTCCGCTCGAAGAGTTCGTCCACTCCGGCGAGCATCGACTCGATCCGGGCATTGTCGACCCGGACATTGCGCCCGAGGCCCCAACCGGCGGACTCGTAACCGAGGCTGTCGAGCAACTGGCGCATCGGCTTGGTCGAGGTGTCCGACGCCATGAAGCCGGGCAGCACCAGCACCCCGTGTCCGTCGCCGCGAGGCAGGGCTGCCATCATCGGGCGCAAGGCATAGAAGCTCGCCAGTTCGGCCATCGCGCGGCCGGGTTCGGCGAGCGTCAACAAACGGCTGGGCGGCCGCGCGGTGGATTCGGCAAAAGCCGTGGCGGTGCTCATTTCTGTGACGTTCCTTTGCTGCTCCGGGCAGGCTTCTTCGGCGCTGCCGCATTCTTGCCGCCCGTCTTCGTTGCGGGCTTCTTGGCGACCCGCTTTTTCGGAGCAGGTTTGGCTGTCGCAGTCGACGTGGTGCCGGTCGCGCCGGTCTTCAAGGGCGCGGCGCGGACCGAGCGGGTCGATGAGGAGGCAGAGCCGCCCTTCTTTACCGCCGTGCGCTTGCCGGTTGCGCCTCGCTTTGCGGGGGCCTCGGGCTGCTTCTTCGCCGTGCCGGACGAGGCCGCCGCCTTCGCTGCATCGCGCAGTTCCTCGAAGCTGTCCTGGATGCACTGCGCGTAGAATTCGGGATCGGGCATCATCTCGCGGTCGGCGGTGAAGCTGATCGTCGCCTCGCTGGTGTAGCTCTGCACCACATGCGCCAGTCCCATGCCGTCGGTCAGGCAGATCAACCCCATCATGCTTTCGAGCCGCGCGCCGGCCGAATAGATCGGCACGGGAGGGCCGGGGACATTGGTCACCACGGTGGTAAAGATCGGGCCGACCCCGCGATCAGCGAGGCTCAGCCTTGTATAGAGCTGCGCGCCCAGCGCCATGTAGAGCGCCGGGCTAACCTTGCTCACCTCGGTCATGTTGCGCGCGCCGATTGCATCGGTCATCGCCTTGGAATTGGTCGTCCGGTCGTGGACATAGGCCAGCCGCTCCGCCGGATCGCCGATTTGCGTGCCGAGCGGCGCGATCATCGCCGCAACCTGATTGCCCATATCGCCCTTCTCGCCGGTCGAGCGGACCGAGATCGGGGCCATCGCGGTCAGCGTCTTGGCCGGCAATTCGCCCTTGCTGTCGAGATAGCGCCGCATTGCCCCGCCGATGATCGCGAGGAACACATCGTTGACCTTGCTGCCCGGCACCAGCTCGCGGATCGCCTTGATCTCGGCCAGCGGAACGCTGCGCCCCTCGACCACGCGGTGCGGCGAGATCTTGCGGTTGAAGCGGGTCTTGGGCGCGATCATTTCGCGCGAGAGGTCGAATTCCTTGGTCACCAGCCCCTTGATCGCCTTGGCGATGCCGGGCGCGGCGCGGGCGGCGACTTCGAGTTGCTTGAGCGGATTGGTCACCGCATTGAAATAGCTCTTGCCCAGCAGTTCGACCGCGTTGGGGACCTTTTCGGGCTTCCACGTATCGGGAATGTCCGGCGGCGGATCGTCGGGCCTGAGTGTGTGGGTGACCTCCATCAGGTCGATCCCGCTCATCCCGTCGATCGCAGCGTGATGGACCTTGGTGATATAGGCGTAGCTGCCGCTGGGAATGCCTTCGATGTTGTCGAGCCCCTCGACCACGGTGAATTCCCATGGTGGCCGTTCGAGATCGAGCGGGCGGGCGAAGATGCGCGCGGCCTGAATGCACAATTGCCGCCAGTCCCCCGGCTTGGGCAGCGCCACGTGGCGGACATGGTATTCGAGGTCGAAATCGGGGTCCTCGATCCAGTAGGGATAGTCGAGGTCGAACGGCACCCGCACCAGCCGCTGGCGCAGTGTCTTCGACATCTTCATCCGGTCACCCAGGAAGCCGAGGATGTCCTTGAACCGGACGAAACCGCCAGGGGCAGTGGCCGGATTGTAAATCAGGATCGAGCCGATGTGCATCGGCGAGTTGCGCGTCTCCAGCGCAACGAAACTGGCATCCATGCCCTGCAATTGGCGCAAGGGCGTTCTCCTGCTGCGGCCTGCGTTCCGGCAGGTCTCTACGGCACAAGGCGTAACAGCTTGCCGGGCTGCGTCAATGGCGGCGGTTGGCTGCCCAAAGTGCCAGCATCATGCGTGCACCGCCTCCTCAACCGCATCTGCGGCAAAACTGCTTCGGAGCGAGCGGGCGTAGTCTTCGCGAGTGCGCGCCGGAACCTTGGCAGCATACTGGCGGAGAGGCCGGGTCCGATTGGGCAGAGCGGTTGCGAGCCCGAGGCTGTCGACGAAGGCCGCCATTTCACCATCGTCACGCATGCGCATTCCATGCAACTGCGGGATCGCTGCAATGTCAGGGGCGGTCAGACCGAACTGCAACAGCGCGCGATAGGCGACGCGTTCACGCAGCCCTTGCGCCAGCCTGAGGCCGAACGTCTCGGCGATCTGTTCGAGTCGTGGATTGGTCCGCGCCAGGTGCGACTTTTCGGCGATACGAATGCGATTCTTGACCACGATCCAGTCGGCTGGCTTGCTGCCGCGCTTTTGCTGCTCTGCACGAAGCTCCAGCACCGTGCGCGCGAACGGACCGGCCTCACGCATTTTCTCCGTAACTGGGTCGAACCGCGCGAGCACGTCGAGATCGAAGAACGAGGCATTGACCGGGGTCACCAGCGTATCGGCGATTGCGACGGCACGGCGGACAACCGGCACATCGTGTCCGGGGGCATCGATCACCACAACATCACATTTCGCGCCCAGCCGTGCAATCTCTTGCGCCAGCATCGCGCCGCTCGGCCGGTCAAGCACGACGCAACGCGGAGTAGGCAGGTCGATTCCGAGGCAGACGGCAGTTCCATGCCGGTTCTCGATCGTTCGGGCAAAGCTGCGCTGGCGGGCATCGAGATCGATGGCCAGCACCTCGTGACCCCGATTGGCGAGCGCGATAGCGGTATGAAATGCAAGTGTGGACTTTCCGACGCCGCCTTTCTCGTTGGCGAACAGGATCGTGTGCAACTTGGGCAACTTGCGGTCGGACATGTCATCGACGACGCGCGAAGCCACCTCGCCATTCGGCTCGCGCGTCGTGGGTACCCAATCCGAAACGTGTGAACCATCAGGTGTCATGCCCCGAACCACCCCCTCACCAATTGCCGTGCTGCGAGCCCGAATCACTTCCGCGAGAAGCAATCTTGCTTAGAATCACGTTATCCACAAGAAATTTGCATGTTTGTGACTTCGACTGAGACATATTGATCGATGGCCTATTTGGCTCTTCATCAACCCGATCAAGGCCCTATGTTGCTGCCTATCATGGCGCGAACACCCGCAGGCACACCACACGACCCGCGAGGGGCCGAGCGCTTCAACGAAGAGCGTGCGACCTATACCCTTGCCAGCGCGCAGCCCAACCTCGATGCCGGGGTCAAGGCCATCCGCGAGACGGTGAAGACATTGAAGCCGGTGCCCGGGGTCTACCGCATGCTCGATGCGCGCGGCGACGTGCTCTATGTCGGCAAGGCGCGCGCGCTGAAGAACCGGGTGGCGAACTACACCCAGGTGCAGGCGCTCTCCAGCCGCCTCCAGCGCATGGTCAGCCAGTGCCGCGCGATGGAAATCGTCACCACCAACAGCGAGGCCGAGGCGCTGTTGCTCGAGGCGCAGCTGGTCAAGCGTTTTCGCCCGCCGTTCAACGTGCTGCTGCGCGACGACAAGAGCTTTCCCTTCATCCTGCTGCGCGCCGAGCATGCCTTCCCGCGCATCATGAAGCACCGCGGTGCGCGGCGGGTAAAGGGCAATTACTACGGCCCGTTTGCCAGCGCGGGGAGCGTCAACACCACGATCAACGCGCTGCAAAAGCTGTTCCTGCTGCGCAGCTGCACCGACAGCTTTTTCAGCCGCCGCGACCGGCCATGTCTGCTGTACCAGATCAAGCGCTGCAGCGCGCCCTGTGTGGGGCGCATCGACCAGGCTGGATATGCCGCGCTGGTCGACCAGGCGAAGGATTTCCTGTCGGGCAAATCGGGTCAGGTGCAGCAGGATCTCGAGCGCCAGATGGCGCACGCGGCAGAGCAACTCGATTTCGAGACCGCAGCAATCCTGCGCGACCGGCTTCGCGCCGCGACCTTCATCCAGGGTTCGCAGGCGATCAACGCACAGGGTGTGGGCGATGCCGACGTCTTCGCGCTGGCGGCCAAGGGCGGGCAGGTGAGCGTGCAGGCCTTCTTCATTCGCGGCGGACAGAATTGGGGCCACCGCGCCTTCTTTCCCACGCACACGCGCGAGGTCGAGGAGGCCGAGGTTCTGTCCGATGTGATCCTCCAGTTCTACGAGGAGGTGCCGCCGCCGCCGACCGTGCTGGTCGACCGCGATTTGCCCGAGCGCGAGCTGATCGAAGAGGCACTGGGAGCACTCGCAGAGCGCAAGGTGGCGCTTTCGGTTCCCCAACGCGGCGACCGCCGCAAGCTGATGGAGCAGGCGCAGCGCAACGCACTGGAAGCGCTCGACCGTAGGCTCGCGGAAAGCGGCACCAAGGCGAGGACATTGCGCGAGCTTGCCGAATTCCTCGAGCTCGACGGGCCGCCGCAACGGATCGAGGTTTACGACAACAGCCATATCCAGGGCACGAAGGCGGTTGGCGCTATGGTGGTCGCGGGGCCGGAGGGCTTCCTCAAGAACCAGTATCGCAAGTTCAACATCAAGGAAGCGCAGACCAATGACGACTTTGCGATGATGCGCGAAGTGATGCGGCGGCGTTTTCGGAACCTTGCGTCCTTCGAGACGCCTCAGACTGCGTCTTCGCCTCCTCAGGATGAGCGGGATATTACCAACCCCGCTCATCCTGAGGTAGTGCCGAAGCGGAAGGCAGAGGCAGCGTCTCGAAGGACCGAGACCCACGAAACGCTCTGGCCCGACCTCGTCCTGATCGACGGCGGTAAGGGGCAGATGAGCTCAGTGCGCGATACGCTGGAGGAGATGGGGATCGAGGATGTCCCGCTGATTGCGATCGCCAAGGGGCCGCACCACGGGCGCGAGGGGCGCGAGGTGTTCCACTTCCCCGACGGGCGCGAGAAGACGCTGCCGACCAATTCGCCGCTGCTGTTTTATCTCCAGAACCTGCGCGACGAGGTTCACCGTTACGCCATCGGCGCGCACCGGGCCAAGCGCAGCCGCGCCATCAGCGCCTCACCGCTCGACGAGATTCCAGGCATCGGGCCGGCGAGGAAGCGCGCGCTGCTGCTGCACTTCGGCACAGCGAGCAAGGTAAGGGCGGCGGCGCTGGAGGATTTGCAACGCGCTCCGGGCGTGAGCGATGCGGTGGCGCGCAAGATTTACGATTTCTATCACGCCGGCGGATAACCGGCGTCCAGATGGGCTGACCGGTTCAGACGCTGCTTTCCGCTGCGCGGGCTGCGGCTTTTTCCGCTTCGGTCTTCGCCCGTTGGACCGACACCGCGCGCGCCTGCTTGGCGAGGTCGCGCCAGGTCTTCTCCGCCCGCAATTCGCGTTCGCGGACGTTGTCGAGCGTTGCCTGCTTCGCAGCAGCTGCTGCGGCGTCGGCGCGCTCGGTGTAGAATTCGTAGGATTGCGACATGCGGGACCTTCCAGTCGGTGACTGCGGGGGCAGGGCGAGAATTCGCCGCGCCCCCGCAGACAAAATCAGTCTGCCGACGACAGGTTGACGGCGCTTTCCTTGCCGTTGCGGCCCATCTCGACGTCGTAATTGAGGCGCTGCTCCTTATCGAGCGAGTTCATCCCGGCGGCTTGGACCGCCGAAATGTGGACGAAGCTATCGGCCGAGCCGTCGTCGGGCTGGATGAAGCCGTAACCCTTGTCGGCGTTGAAGAATTTAACGGTGCCTACTTTGGCCATGGATTGTTCCTTTCAAGAACACTCGATTTCCCCCGGGCGACATGCCCGGAGGTCGTGCGTCAAATCGTCCGATGAAAGGAAGTCGTCGTCTGGTTTTCGCCGGGGCCCGAAAGAGGCAAGCGGCGTCGGCAAATCTCGAAGTCCGTCGCAAATTTCGACGTCAGCGGGGGTGCCTTAGCACAGGTTCGAGAATTCGCCTAATCTATTGCAGTGGGCACCGTCCGCGCCCACCTTATGCGCTTCGTCTCACGCTCGAACCGCCGCGCCGGCCTCCTCTCGGTCCGGTCGGCATTCGCCGCCTTCACCGCCGATTCATCACAGCACGAACTCGACCTGCAGCCAGAACCTTTCGGTATCGACCGAAAATCCCTCAGCGCGATAATTCGCATATTTGGCCATCAGCCCGACCTTGCCAATCTTCGCCGAGATCACCGCATTCCATTCGCTGCCGTAATCCACGCTCCCCGCTGCGCTGCCAAAGCGGTGGTGGATTATGCTAGCGCGCGGCTTGCCGGGCACCGGTAGCGTATAGCTGATACTGGTGTAGCCATCCTCCAGCCCCCCCGGCGGCGTGGTCACGAAAACATCCGCGAAGCCGTTGAATTTGTGCTGCGAGCCGAAGGGCATCTGGACCGCCGACCCGTTGTCGGAACCAAGAAGCTCCCATCCCAGGCCGACCGCGAAACTGCCCAGCGTGGCGGTGGCTTCAGCCAACCCATAATTGGCGGCAAAGTCGCGCACCGGATTGCGCCAGTCCGCCTGGCGCGCATAGCTGCCCTTCAGATCAATTTTCGCCTTACCCAGCGCCATCCCGCCTTGCGCCAGCACTCCGAATGTCTGGCTTGAATTGCCGACCGCAAAGACCTCGTCGAAGTCGAGCAGATAGGCGAACGCCTTGACATTGAATCCGGCGAGTTTCGTACCTGCGCCGAGGAGCACGAACTCGCCGTCGACCGCTTGCCTCGATCCGGCATCGATCCCGAACAAGGTACGCTGCGCCACAAGGTAACTCGCGTCCAGTCGAACAGGGCCGATCGCCGCCTGACCGCGAATGGCATCGAAGGTCTGTTCGTTCTGCCGCCAGCCGGCCGATCCGATCCAGCGCTGGTCGTCGAGCTCGATCCGCTGGCGGCCGATGGTCAGCGCGGTGTCGCCCTTCCGCCAGTCCAGCTGCAAACGGTTGAGCTCGATATTGGCGGGATCGGGAATGGCCGCGTAGGTCGGACGGCGCTGATCCTCTGCCTGCGGAAAGGGGAAGGCGTTGTACTGCGTCACGAGCGCCGCGGTTGCTTCGCTTTCGGCGAGCAGGGAGAAATCCGCCCACACCGCCTTGACCCCAACGCGCGCGCGCAGCGTCACCGCGTCGGCATCGCGGAGCGCATCGTCAAGCACCGCAGATTCGTATCGAAAGCGCACGTCGACTTGCGGCTCGAACTTGATTTCTTCCGCCGATCCGTGCCCGGGAATCAGGCAGGCAGCGAAAATCAGACCAATACCCGAAAATCGCATTGTGCCCCCCAAAGCATCAACCGGCAACCGCCAGCCCCCGGCGGTTGGTTAGGAAGCGCTCACCGGTTTTGCCACTGGAATCAGACTACGCTTTGCCGAAAGCCGCTCGCATTCAGGCGCGATCGCTCCACCCATGTCGCATGCACCCCGCTGCTGATCTTGTGCGGCAGCGCGCAGCGGCAGATCGGACCTTTGGCGATGTCGCTGGCGTCGAGGATCGCGAATTCGCTGGTGCCGGCGTTCTCGTCGATCAGGAAAGTGACGAGGTAGCCATCGTCCTCTGACACAGCACCTTTGCGCGGCACCATCGGGCTTTCGCTGGCATAGATGCCATCGGGCAAGGTGAAGAGTTGCTCTTCGCCGGTTTCGGTGTCGTGGCGGCAATAGCCGTTGAATAGGAACCAGCCGGGCCTGGTCGTGGTCGACCAGACGTAGCGGCTGCGGCGCATCGCATAGTCGGGATTGATCGTGCCGAATTCGACGATGCGGTCGGACAGGCGCTCCTCGTGCGTCTCGCCCGTCGTCAGATTGAAGCGCCAGCGGTGCAGGCGGCATTGGAAACTGTGCTCGTCGACATAGGCCATCATGTGGGCATAGCGACCATGCTCGGCGAGGGGCTGCGGCATCGGGCAGGACTGGTGATAGCCTTCAAGCACCACCTCGTCGCCGTCTTCCCCCGAAACTTCATACGCGTTGGTCCAATGCAGCACATAGGTCGGCTCGGCCTCGAACCAGCGGATCTCGTCCGGCTGGCCGTGTCGCGGGATGAGCGCGAAGCGGGTCGGCAGGCCCTCGTGCAAACGCGCGGCATGGATGTCGCGTTCGAGTGCTTCGGCATCCCAGAACAGCGGCATATCGTTGAGGATCGACCAGTTTTTCGTCACCGCCATATCGTGCGGCAGGCCCGGGCCGGGCAGGGGGATCGGCACGTAATGCACGCGCTTTCCCGCCCGGTCGACCACGCCGTAATGCATGAAGGGCGGATGGACCGAATAGTTGAAGAACATCAGCTCGCCGGCCTGCTCGTCGACCTTGGGATGGGCCGACACCCCGTCGAGCGGACCCCACGGTGCCTTGCCGAGGTCTTCCAGCGTCTCCGGATCGAGCATCCACGCTTCGCCGCACTGGTAGAAGGTGGCATAGGCGATGCCTGAATGGACAATGATGTCGGTGCTACCGGTGTCTTTCAGGCCGCCATGTGCGCCGAAACCGGGGCGCTTCGACGTGCCCGGCGGGTCCATCAGCCCGCCCCATAGTGACCCGTTCTCGATCTGCTCTGCCTCGAAACAGTGGGTGCGCACGAAGCGGTTGCGGTAACTTGCCTTGCCGTTCCGGATGCTGACCTGGTGAACCATCGCATCGCCGTCGAACGGGTGATAGCGGCCGAGCGGCTGGTGCACCGGGTTCTCTGTGTTGCGCAGATAGATGCCGTCGATATCGGGCGGGATCGCGCCTTCGATCACCTGTAATTCGCCAACCGTGACTTCCTCGTGGCACGGGGTCCACGCGCCCGACAGATACGGGTGGTTCGATGGCTCGAGCGTGGCGCGCACGGGCGGCAATTTCGTGACCTGCATGACGCTCATCTCCTCATCGTTGCAGGATAGCGCGAGCGCGGCAGCACGCAAGCTGGCCGGTTAGTGGATTTCCGGGCCTCACGACAGGACCAAATTAACCATAAAATGCGCCAAACAATCCTAAGGCTCTGATTCTGCGATCGTTCCCATGCGAAAATGGTCCACTTTGGTGGAAACGTCATCTTTACGATGTTTGCGTAGGGCAAACTTACCAAGGAACCGGCTTTGCTGCAGACACTGCGAACTCTTTACGCCACGGAGCGGCTCCGCCATGCGGGCATCGCCATAATTCTGGCGGCGATGCTCTCTGCTGCAACGATTTTCCGCCCGATCGACATCGGCATCTGGTCGCTGCAATCGAAGATGTTCGACAAGCAGCCGAGCGGCGAGATCGCGCTGGTCACCTTCGAAAGCTCGGACGCCTCGACTGGGGCGGTGGTCGCAAATCGACAGCTCGTCGACACGCTGAAGAAACTCGAGGCCGACGGCGCAAAGCAGGTCGTGCTCGATTTTCCGATCCGGAAAAGCGGTGCCGATGAGCTCGATAGCGAGCTTCGCGAGACGCTGGCCGGATTGGGCGACAGGGCGGTGCTCACCCGCACGGTTCGGACCGACCTGCTCGAGAGCAGGGCGGTTGCCGAAACCGACCCGTATTTTACCCGCGACGTACGCGTCGTCAGCAGCGACTACGAAACCGATTTCCTAGATTTCGTCTGGGGGGTGGATCCCTTCTACGCTCACCAACAGTCGGCACTTCCTGCCATGTGGACGGTCTTGGCCGACGAAGGCAATCAGAAGCGCCCGGTCCATCCCGACTATACAATCCACATGCCTTCGATTCCTCATGGAACGTCAACTGCTCTGCTGGATGGTTCGTCGATCGCCGTGGCCGGAAAGACTGTGGTCCTCGGTGCCACCGGCTCGCCCGCCCGCTCGGTAAAGGTTCCGAACCACGGCTTCGTAAACTCGAGCCTCGTACACATCGTGGGAGCGGAAACCGCGAAGCGCGGGAGCGGTCAGTTTTTCGACTGGGGCATTTCGCTTGCCTGTTTCGGGATCGCATTCTTCATCCTCCTCGCCACGCTGCGCAGCCGACCGCGGCGCCGGATCGGTTACGCGCTCTGGATGCTTGCCATCGGTGTCGCCATCGTTGTCGCGTCCGGAATAGGCGTGCGGATAATCTTTACAGGACCGCTCGGCTTCGCGGGTCTGTTCGCCATCTTTCGGTTCACCGCGAATTTCAAGCGCCGCCATCTCAACATCGAGCTGCGTAGCGGATTGCCCAATTTCGTCGCGATGAACCGTGATTTGGGCAATCGCATCGGCGGCGAGCGGATCGCGATCGTGGTCGCAAAGATCGCTCGACTGGATGCGATCTTTGCAACGCAGTCACCAAGTGATCAGGGCAGATATCTGCGCCAGATAGCCGGGCGACTGTCGCTTGGCGAGCCAGGCCAGACGATCTATTACGATGGCGCGAGGAACTTTGCCTTCGTGCTGCCGATAGCCGCTTACAGCGACCTTCAGGGGCACCTTGAAGGCCTGCGTGCCATCGCGTCACAATCGGTCAGCGTATCGCAGCGCGATCTCGATGTCTCGATGACGGTCGGTGTCGACCAGTCGTTCGAAAAGCCCATGGCGAGCCGGCTCAACTCGGCAATTGCGGCTGCCGACCAGGCACGCGAGGCCTATCGTCCGGTGTTCATCATTTCCGATTTCGAAGCGGATAGCGAAGTCTGGGATTATTCGCTCCAGGCCCGGCTGGAGGATGCGCTGTCGGAGGACCGGATCGGAATCAAGCTGCAACCACAGGCCAACCTGCAAACCGGCGAGATCGTCGGCGCAGAGTCGCTTGCGCGGTGGGTCGACGAAAAGCATGGCGACATCTCGCCGGCGCGGTTCATTCTCCAGTGCGAAAGGGCAGGGCGCCTCGACGACCTGACCAAACGCATCACGCACAAGACGCTGCGGGCCGCCGAGCGACTGCACGAGGACGGGTTCGAACCGCAAATCTCGATCAATGTCTCGGCAATCCAGTTCGTTGATCACAGGATCGCCGACCTGGTCGAACAAAACCTCGCCGCATCCCGGATGGATCCCCGAAATCTCGTGATCGAAGTAACCGAGACCGCGCGCATCGAAGATTTCGCTGTCGCGCGCGAAGTTTTCGAGCGGATCGGAAAGTCGGGCGTCAGGTTCTCGATCGACGATTTCGGCATCGCGAGTGCAAACTTCGATGCCCTGTCGGAACTTCCGTTCGATGAAATCAAGATCGACCTGACCTTCGTGCAGCGCATGCGTAGCTCGCAGATGGCGCGATCGATCGTGTCCAATGTGATCCGCCTTGCGGCGGAAACCGGGCTGGTGTCGGTGGCTGAAGGAATCGAGGATCGCGAATCGTACGAAATGCTCAGGGATTTGGGCTGCGATGTCGGCCAGGGCTTCTATATCGCCCGCCCGTTAACCCTTGCCGAGCTGAGTGAAACTCTTGTGTTACAGAGAGATAGAGGTCAGATCATGCGCAGGATTGGTTAACAGTTTACAAAGCGTCTCGGTTAACATAATCTTCTGGTGCTAGTCGCAACAGGAGATGCAACATGCGCTGGAAGTCAATCTACGATTGGATTTTCAAGTAAGATCCTGATCGAACCAAAATAGAAAGGGTCCCTCACGGGGCCCTTTTTTATTTATGGGTTCGAATTCGATGGGGCATTCAGCTCCGCTTGCGCCGCATCATCCCTTCCTGCGCTACACTTGCGACGAGTTCGCCCGCGCGATTGAATATGCGCCCGCGATTGAAGCCCCGGCCACTGCCACTCCATGGGCTGTCGGTGGCGTAGAGCAACCACTCGTCGGCCCGCGCCGGTCGATGAAACCAGATCGCGTGGTCGAGGCTCGCGCCGACCAGTTCGCCGCGCATCCAGCTGAGGCCGTGCGGCAGCGCGCTGGTGCCGAGCAGCGTGTAGTCGCTGGCATAGGCGATCACCGCACGGTGGATCGCCGGATCGTCGGGCAGGGGGGCAACCGTGCGGAACCAGCTGCGCGCCAGCGGTTCCTTCTTTTCGCTGTTCATCCAATGCAGCTTGTCGGTGGTGCGCATGTCGATCGGGCGCGGACGCAGCATGAGGTTGCGTTGGGTTTCGGACATCCGCTCGCCCAGTTTTTCCACCACGCCCTTGCGAATATCCATGTCGGAGCGCAGGTCCTCCGGCGCAGGCACATCCGGCATGGGCGCATCGACATGCTCAAGGCCCTCTTCCGGGGCCTGGAAGCTGGCGGTGAGGTTGAGGATCGGGCGGCCTTCCTGGCTCGCCACCACCCGCCGATTGGCAAAGCTGCGGCCCTGGAAATCGCTGGCGGTGGCATAGTGGATCGCAGGGCCTTCCTGCCCGCCGCGTAGGAAATAGGCATGCAGCGAATGCGCCTGCTTGCCGTCGGTAACCGTCGCTTGCGCCGCCTGCAGCGCCTGCGCGATCACCTGCCCGCCAAACATTCGCCCCACGCCGCCCTTCTGCGGGCGACCTTCGAACTCGCTGTCTCCCGCCGGTTCGACCGTCAGCAGCTGCACGAGGTTCTCGACCAGCTTTTCTGGCGGCGGCGGGAGGTTGCTATGCGTTTCGCTCATCGACCGCGCTTTGCGGCGCGATGTCGGCTTCGTCAACGCACGAGACGGAGTTTCCGCAGCGCGCGATAGCCGAAGGCCTTGGCGGTGTTTCCGGCTGGCCAGCGCGCGGGGGCTTCCGGCGCGAGACCGAACCGCCGCAGCACCCGGTTGAACCCGCGCGCATCGGCTTCGGCGAAGCTCCAGTCGCTGCGCCAGGTGATCGATAGCGAGATCGAGCTTTCCGAACCGTTGCGCACAAAATGCGGGGCCATGACGGGGACGAACAGCGCGTCCCCCGGCCCGAGCGCAAACTCGCGGCCATGCTGGGCGAAGCTGTCGTGCCAGGTCAGCTCGCGCGCACCGCCGGAGTGGTAGGTTTCGTGCACCTTGTCTGGGGCGAAGCGACTGTCGCCTGCCGGGAACTGGGTCATTACCTTCGTACCGACGAGCTGCAGCAGGATGTTGTGCTCCGGATCGAAGTGATAGGGTGTGACCGCTCCGGGGCTGGAGATGAATACGAAGCCCTGCGGGCGCAGCATCGCGCCGGTCTTGCGCTCGATCTCGCCGCGCAGTTCGCCCAGCAGATCGAGCAGCAGCGCTTCGTAATCGGGCACTTGCTCGATATTCTTGAGCACCGCCCAGCTGTTGCTCGACGCGATGTGGCGGATGGTGTCCTCGATCGACATGCCGTTGCTGCCGGGCTTGCCATCGACCCCGATCGGCAGATCGCCGCGATTGTATTCGATCGAGGTAGGGGGCAGCTTGCCCGCCAGGGTCGCCAGCGCATCGAGTTCCAGCGAGGCGTTGAGGCCAAGCCGGTGGCGCAGGGTATGGGGCGTCTCGGGATAACTCGCGGCGAATACCGCCTTCGCGCGCGCATCGAAAACGGCCAGTGTCTCCGGCGCTTCCGGGTCGATCTGTTGCATCATTCCCATGGTCAGAGCCCTTCCATTTCGGTTCCTGCCTCGCGCCGCAGGATCTGGCGGCAGATCGACTGCCGCGTCCGCCCGCCGATGGCGATCGAGACGCGCACAATCTTGCGCTTCTCGCGCCAGATGCGGTCGATCATCGGGTGGCCCTGCGACGCGCAACTGTCGCACCAGGCGATCCGCGGATCGTCGAGCAGCGCGAGGTTCTCAAGCTGCAGCAGCACGCCCGGCGAATAGCGTGCGAAGCTCTCGTCGTAGGCCGTCTTGTAGGAGAACGCGCCCGGCGAGGTGAGCAAGTTCGCCAGCATGGCGATCGGCTTGCCGTCGAACCACAACGACAGGCGCTCCAGCTTTCCAGCCGAATCCGCACCGGCAAGCGTTTTGCGGAACATATTCTCGGTCGCGGGATCGCAGGCGAGAGCCGAGCCATTCGCGCCTTTCCAGCCTGCCTTTTCCAGCGCGAGAAACGCGTCGGTCCACTGCGCAAGGCCTCTGTCCTCGATTTCGCGGCGAAATTCGAGCTGTCCCTCTTCGGCGAGTCGGCGATGCTGGCGCCGCAGCTCCTTGCGCTTCTTGCCGCTCATCGATGCTTCGAGATAGGCTTCCGGCCCGAGATCGGACTGAAGCAAGGCGCGCTCTTCGCGGTGGACGATGGCGGCCGGACGGGCCTGAGCGGCCAGGATGCCGCGCAGACTGGCCAGCAGCGGGCCGTCTTCGTCGAGCTGCGACAGATGCAGGAACAGCGCGCTGCCCGCGCGTTCGTCTGCCCAATCGAGGAGCGCGGTCCAGAACGCGTCTTCCTGCCCGGAGGCGACCAGCGGTGTGCCGAGGAAGGCATTGCCGTGCATCCAGTTGCGCAGATGCGGCAGGGGGTAGCGATAATACAGACCGTGGCGAGCCACCGGGATCAGCCCGATCAGTGCGTCGCCGCTTTCAATCGCGAGGATGTCGCACCGCCCGGCGGCATCGTGCGACTCGAGCGCAGGGAGCAGGGCCCATGGTTCGAGAAAGGGATTGGGTTCGGTTGCGTCCTCCGTCAGGCCGTGCCACATGGCGAGAAACCCGCCGTCGGAAGCTGTTTCGCCCCACGGCCGCGAACGTGTGGTCACCGGGCGCGGGTCGGCAGCTTGCGGCGGGGCAAGTGTAGTCCTGTTCGCTTCCGGCGATGACCGGCCCGCCATGCGTTAACCTTCGTTTCCCGCAGCAAATGCTGCCCCATGCCGGTCCTACCGGCGATTGGCTGACGAAGTTTTAACGGTTGGGGCGATTTATCGGCGGCCAAGCAAAACCCCGCCCGGCTCGCGCCGGACGGGGTTTGCATTGGTTTGCGAAGATCGCGGATCAGGTCACATGCCGTGGCCTGCCAGCGCCGCGAGCAGGAGCAGCGCGACGATGTTGGTGATCTTGATCATCGGGTTCACCGCCGGACCCGCGGTGTCCTTGTAGGGATCGCCCACGGTGTCGCCGGTCACCGCAGCCTTGTGGGCTTCGGAGCCCTTGCCGCCGTGATGGCCGTCCTCGATGTACTTCTTGGCATTGTCCCATGCGCCGCCGCCGGCGGTCATCGAGAGCGCGACGAAGATGCCCGAGATGATCACCCCGAGCAGCAATGCGCCGAGCGCCGCGAAACCGTCAGCCGCGCCATTGGGCGAGACGGCAGTGATCACGAAGTAGACCACCACCGGGGCAAGCACCGGCAGCAGCGACGGGATGATCATTTCCTTGATCGCCGCCTTGGTCACCAGGTCCACCGTACGGGCATAGTTGGGGCGGCTGGTGCCGGCCATGATGCCCGGATCGTTGGCGAACTGGTCGCGCACGTCCTTCACCACGTCGCCTGCGGCGCGTCCGACTGCAGTCATGCCCATCGCGCCGAACAGGTACGGAAGCAATGCGCCGAGCAGCAGGCCGACGATGACATAGGGGTTCTCGAGGCTGAAGCTGACCGCTGCCTTGCCATCGACCGTCTCCAGCCCGAGCTTGTCGGCGAAGGCGTTGAGGTCGGTGGTGTAGGCGGCGAACAGCACCAGCGCGGCGAGGCCGGCCGAAGCGATCGCGTAACCCTTGGTCACGGCCTTGGTGGTGTTGCCCACCGCGTCGAGCAGGTCGGTCTTCTCGCGCACGCTGTCGTCGAGCCCGGCCATTTCGGCGATGCCGCCGGCGTTGTCGGTCACCGGGCCATAGGCGTCGAGCGCGACGACCATCCCGGCCAGCGCCAGCATCGCAGTCGCCGCATAGGCGATGCCGATCAGGCCGGCGAGCTGGTAGGAGATGATGATACCGGCAACGATCACCAGCGTCGGCAGCGCGGTCGCCTCGAGGCTGATCGCGAGGCCCTGGATCACATTGGTGCCGTGGCCGGTTTCCGAGGCCTTGGCGATCGACTTGACCGGGCGGTAGTTGGTGCCGGTGTAGTATTCGGTGATCCAGATGATCAGCCCGGTGATGACGAGGCCGAGCAGCGAACACCAGAACAGGTCCATGCCGGTGAAGCTGGTCCCGCTGCTGCTGATCGTCACTTCGGTCGCGATCCCGCCAAGTGCTACGTCGGTCGCATAGTAGATCGCCGGGATGGCGAGCACGGCGCTGACGAGGAAGCCCTTGTACATCGCGCCCATCACGTTCTTGCCGCCACCGAGGCGGACGAAATAGGTGCCGATGATCGAGGTCACGATGCACGCGCCGCCGATCAGCAGCGGAAGCGCCATCAGCCCTTCGAGCTGCGGGACGTTCGACATGAGGAGCGCGGTAAGCACCATGGTGGCGCCGACGGTGACGACATAGGTCTCGAACAGGTCGGCCGCCATGCCGGCACAGTCGCCGACATTGTCGCCCACATTGTCCGCGATCACCGCAGGGTTGCGGGGGTCATCTTCCGGGATGCCCGCCTCGACCTTGCCGACGAGGTCGGCACCGACGTCGGCGGCCTTGGTGAAGATACCGCCGCCGAGACGCGCGAAGATCGAGATCAGCGAGGCACCGAACGCGAGCGCAACAAGCCCGTCGACCACCACGCGGTTGTTCGGATCGTTGATCGGGTTGCCGAGCTGGTCGGTCAGAACCCAGTAGAACACCGCAATCGCGAGCAGCGCGAGACCGGCCACCAGCATCCCGGTAATCGCACCGGCGCGGAAGGCCAGCGTCAGGCCTTCCTGCAAGCCCTTGCTCGCCGCCTGCGCGGTGCGCACGTTGGCGCGGACCGAGATGTTCATCCCGATATAGCCCGCGACACCCGAAAGGATCGCACCGATCAGGAAGCCGATCGCCGAAATCGGACCGAGGAACCAGCCGACGAGGACGGCGACGACCACGCCGACGATCCCGATGGTGGTGTACTGGCGGTTGAGGTAGGCTTGCGCGCCTTCCTGGATCGCCGCGGCGATTTCCTGCATCTTTGCGTTCCCGGGATCAGCCCCGAGAACCTGGCGGCTGGTGAAGAAGCCATAGACGATGGCCAGCAATCCCAGCGCGATTGCGATTTGTACGAGTGTCACGAAGTTCCCCCGATCATTCCTGTGAGTGGAAACGGCCCGCCGTTGCGGGTCCGCGAAAGGTCGCACGGCTATACGTAGGTGTCGCGTCCGTGCAAGCCCCAATAGAGGGGAATTGCACGGCATTTGGCACTCTTGGCAGGCTAGTGCTGGTAACCCAGCGGCTTGTCCGTCGCGGGAGCGGCGCCGTCGAGTAGCAGCGCATGCTCGCCGCGCGGCAGGACTTTGCCGATCGGTCTGGCGAATTCGGGCAGATCGGCGCCGGGCGGAGCGGTCAGCAGCAGCGCGTAGTCGTCGCCCCAGCGTAGCGCCTCGTCGCG
>JBGSPZ010000170.1:0-2796 GCA_041738375.1 Parerythrobacter sp.
GCGACCAGCCGCGGCTTGTAGCCCTGCGGGATCGCGCCGCGCAGCCAGAACCAAGCCAGCGGCAGCGCAAAGGCCAGCCCGATCAGCCGCCCCCACAGCCGGTGGAACCATTCCCAGAAGAAAATGAACTTGAAGTCCGCCAGCGTCATGCCGGCCGGGCCAGTGACGTTGCGGTATTCGGGGATTTGCTTGTAGCGCTCGAACTCGGCGAGCCAGTCGGCTTCGCTCAGCGGCGGGATGGCACCGGTGACCGGCTTCCATTCGTTGATGGACAAACCCGATTCGGTTAGCCGCGTGATCCCGCCGACGATCACCATCACAACCACCATTGCGGCGACACACCACAGCCAGCCCGCGATCGCGCGCGGGCGGGCGCGCATGACGGATGCAGCGGGACGGGCAGCGTCTTCGGTCACGGTGGCGGTCATGCGCGCCGCAATAGGCCGCAGCTCCGGCTCTACCAAGCCCATATTCCGCAACAGTGCTTGCAGAATGATACACCATCTCATACATGGTCCAGACAATGCGACGCACCCTTTCCTCGATTCGCCTGCGGCTCGACCGCTTCGGTGTGGCCCTCTCGGGTCTATGTGCCGCGCATTGCTTTGCCAGCGTGGTCATCGTCTCGTCGCTCGGCATCGGGGGCGAAATCCTGCTGCACCCGATCATTCACGAGGTTGGCCTGCTGATCGCGCTCGTGGTTGCGGCGGTGGCTATCGGCTGGGGCGCGATCCAGAATCGCCGGCCGTTGCTCTTCGTGATTGCGATGACCGGGCTGACCTTCATGGGCGGGGCGCTGGCGATGCCGCACGGGATGCACGAAGCGGTGTTGACGATCATCGGGGTCTGCCTCGTCTCGCTCGGCCACATCCTGAACTTGCGCCACGCGCATTGACCGCTATCTGGCGGGCATGACCCAGCCGATCAGCGTTACCGTCAATGGGGAAACCCGCCGAACTTCCGCCGCTACCGTTGCCGAACTCGTGCGCGAACTCGAACTCGAACCCGCGAAGGTCGCGGTAGAGCGCAATGGCGAGATCGCTCCACGCTCGACGCTGGAAGAGGTCGCGCTCGGCGATGGCGACGTGCTGGAGATCGTGCATTTCGTCGGCGGAGGGCAGGGGGACGGCTGGACCGTGGCGGGCCGTACCTTTACCTCGCGGCTGATCGTTGGCACCGGCAAATACAAGGACTTCGAACAGAATGCCGCCGCCGTGAAGGCTTCCGGCGCGGAGATCGTCACGGTCGCGGTGCGCCGGGTCAATGTCACCGACCCCAAGGCGCCGATGCTGACCGACTACATCGATCCCAAGAAGATCACCTACCTGCCCAACACCGCGGGGTGCTTCACCGCCGAGGATGCGATCCGCACCTTGCGGCTGGCGCGCGAGGCGGGCGGCTGGGATCTCGTCAAACTGGAGGTGCTGGGCGAAGCGCGCACCCTCTATCCCAACATGGTCGAGACGATCCGCGCCTGCGAAGTGCTGGCCAAGGAGGGCTTCCTCCCGATGGTCTATTGCACCGACGATCCGATCGCCGCGAAGCAGCTTGAGGATGCCGGCGCGGTGGCGGTGATGCCGCTCGGCGCGCCGATCGGCTCCGGACTCGGCATCCAGAACCGGGTCACCATCCGCCTGATCGTCGAGGGCGCGAAGGTTCCGGTGCTGGTCGACGCTGGCGTAGGCACGGCCAGCGATGCGGCGGTGGCGATGGAACTGGGCTGCGACGGTGTGCTGATGAACACCGCCATCGCGGAGGCGAAGGACCCGATCCGCATGGCGCGCGCGATGAAGCTGGCGGTCGAGGCAGGACGGGACGCCTATCTTTCCGGCCGTATGGCCACGCGCAAATATGCCGATCCTTCGAGCCCTCTGGCGGGCTTGATCTGATCAACGCATCCAGAGTGCAGCCTGACGCAAGGGACGGAAAACCGGAACGAATTCTGCTCTCGCCCATTGACCTAGCGAGCCGCCGATCCTGCGGCTTGCCGCCCGCCCGGTCCCCCTTCCGGCAGTGCGGCCAACACCATGCAGGAGACACATCATGGGCGAACTGACAGAAAAAGCCAAAGGCCTTGCCAACGAAGCGATCGGCAAGGTGAAGCAGCAATCGAACGATCCCGAGACCCGGGCGGAAGGCCATGCGCAGGAGCGCAAGGGCGAAGCCCAGAACCTCAAGAGCAAGGTCGAAGGCGCGCTCGGCAACAAGGTCTGAGCAAATTCACCGTCCAACGAAGGGGGCTGCGGGAAACCGCGGCCCTTTTTGTTGTGACCCGGCCATGTACGATTACCTCATGTTAACCATATCCGGCGACAACAGCCCTGCAACAGGGGGCCCTATCGCCATGTCGACCACGACTGCATCGCTGACCATCGCCGAGATGCGCGAATTCGCCAGCTTCACTCCGGCCGAGCAGCGCTACATCAAGCGCAGCCTCGATATCGGGCTGGGGCGGCAGGACGCGTTCAAGCTGTGGGCGCGCGACGGGCAAGAAAATGCCGCGATCCGCAGCCAGTATGTCGCCTACCAGGAATTGAAGGTGCTGCGCGACAGCGTGCCGGCCGAAAGCGGCTTCGACGCGATCGAGAGCTTTATCGGCAAGCTGACCCGGGTCGCCGCCTTCGATCTTGCGCAGGAACGGCTCGACGGATTTTCCGCCTTCCGCTTCCTCTACGAACGCCTGCTCGGCCCCGACGTGCGCCCGTGGCTCCCCAGCGCCTTCTGCGCCGCTGCCGCGCTGCCACAAATCCGCCCGACCCGCCGCAAGCTGCTGCTCCAGTCGCTGAGCGAAGCCGC
>JBGSPZ010000229.1:0-2358 GCA_041738375.1 Parerythrobacter sp.
GGACGCGGCCACCGACGGCGCGGGCGCGGCCCCCTCTGGTTCGATGTCGGCGCGGGCCTGCGCGCCATTGATCATCCCGGCATGCTTGCTCAGGCCCTGTGCCAGTTGCGGCTCGGCAGCGAAGATCGGATCGCTTTGTTCTGCCGGTATTCCGTCGTTGGCAGTCTTTGCCTCGGACGCCATTGCCGGCGGTGACACAGAGGCACGAGGTTCACCGACCGTCGCTATCGTTCCTTCGCTTGCTGTCGCGAGCAGTGCGAACTTGCGATCGTTTCCGGTCGGGATCGGGTCGACCGGGCTGCGGAACTGCGCGAGCGCGGGTGTCGTGGCATCGGAGCCCGCGATGGCCTTGCGCCCGAGCGGGCCAAACTCGGGTTCGGGATAACCTTGCGTTCGCGGGCTCGCAGCGGGATCGGATTTTTCCGCCTCGGGAAAGGCGAGGTCCGCACTCCGGTCGGCCTCGTTGCGCTGGGTGCAGCCCAAGCCAAGCAGGACGGTGCCAAGGGCGACCGTTCCTACATTCCGGGCCTTGTTCCTGGTCACCTGATGACGAATGTATTCTCTGCGAGCTGCGCCCCGGGTTCATAATCGTCATCGGTGTAGGTGATGGTCAGCTCGGCACCCGGCGCGAGGAAGCGCGCTTCGGTTTCCGGTTCGATCGGCAGCAGCACTTTTCGCTGGCCGATCTCGGGGTAGACGCCAATGCCGCGCGAAATCGAGACCGGTTGGGGCGCGCCCTTGGCCGTCACCACAAAATCGCCGAACGCGGAGCGGGTGCCCGACCGGTTGATGGTGATGCCGATCGCACGCGATCCGTCGGGCAGGGTCATAACCTGAGGGTCGGTGAGCGAGACATCGAGCGTCGTCTCGCCGATGCGGACGATCACCGGAATGGAAATGCCGAAGCGGGGGCGGATAGTGATGCCGATGGCGTTGCCTTCGGACCCGCCGACTGCGTTGTCGATCGACAGGCCTCCGCTGCCTTCGCGCGGGACCGACAGGGCGAGGAAATGCGAGCGATACTCGCCATCGGGCAGGTCGTTGGTTGCCCGTGCCATCATCCGGATGGTCTGGGATTCGTTGGCGCGCAACGTGACGCGGCGCGGCGAATAGCGCAGGATGTCGCTTGCCTTAAGGACCTTGGCCTTGTCCTCTTCGCTCAGCCCGTCGTTGAAATTGATCAGCCGCCCGTCGGGCGTCATCATCATGTCCTGCAACTCGATCTCGTAATCGCCTTCGTTCGCGGTCTTGTTGTAGAGGCCGATGGTCGCAATCTCGCGCCGGCCGTTGATGACCACACGCTTGGGATAGAGATTGATGTCGCCCATCCCGCCGACCGCGCCTTCGGGCGCGGGCGCGACTTGGGGTGCGCTGGCGTCTTGCGCGTGGGCAACCGCAGAAATCCCGGAAAATATGGCAAGAACAGCGATGGCCGCGGTGCGGTATCGCCGGGAAGGGTGAAGGCGTTGCATGGTAAACCCCGTGATGCGAACCCGGATCGTGCGATCGGGAGGAGCCTTACACCATCATGGAATCACAGGTAAAGCACGGTGACGTTGTAAGTCCCCGTATATGTGCCGGTGGCTTGGTTGGCACCGACGTTGAGGCGTGCACCGATCAACAGCGGCGCATAGCCCGAGGCGTTGAACTGGCGCAGCCCGAGCAGTCCGCCGGGATTGGCCTGGAACTGGTTCACCAGCATCGTGGCCGAACCGTTCGATATCGTTGTCGAATTCGGGAGAAAGGCCAGAAACAACCGGTTGGCATCGCCAAACACGGCGAAGGCACCGGGTCCGCGCCCGTTGAAATCCTGCGGGGTGTTCGATCGACCGATCACGCCGCCGGTTTCGGTGACTGCGCCCGCATACGTGAGTCTCAGCGTACCGGCGGTGGTTGGTTGCATAATCCGACCGAAGCGAAGCTCGGCGACAGGCTGAATCCCGATCGGTTCGACAACGGTGACTTCCGCCGATCCGGAGGTGCTGAAACTGTCCCCCGGCTGGGCCATAGCCTGGCCGCCGGTCGCGAGCACGAGCGCTCCCGCAGCCATCCGCCAAGCGGGGCCGAAGACAGTTCGGAAAGTCATCTGGACAGAAGACACAACACGGGCGGGCCCTGAGCGAGCCCGCCCTCGCGGTGCAGGTCTTAGTCGTACGACGCGGTGACGGTGTACGAACCGGTGTAGCTGCCGGGGGTCTGGGTGTCGCCCACGGTCAGCGTGCCGCCGACCGAGAAGCTGCCCGTGCCCGAGCCGTTGATCGAGGTCGGCGCGTTGTCGGTGGTGACGAACGCCATGTCGGTGCCCGGACCGGTCAGCACGCCATCGCCCACGTCGACGGTGATCGCGCGGTTGGCATC
>JBGSPZ010000277.1:0-2977 GCA_041738375.1 Parerythrobacter sp.
TTCGCCTGAAACACATGGAAATATGCCTTGTACCAGCCGCAATGCGTTTAGCACAAAGGTTAGCACAAAATCACAATCCGCTCTGAATTAGTCTTATAATTCAGTAACTTAGCCTAGACCCTGTCAGACTTAAAATCCCCCGGGCATTGCCCGTGTGGGTTCGAGACCCACCACCCGCACCAGACCTGCGCAATGGCAAGCAGAATTCCCTAACGCTGCATTAGTCATACCCTCGCTAATGCTTGCTAACGCTTTAGGAGCAATAGGCTGGAGCAAGCCGTTACCGGCGCAGGGGTCCGATGCGATGAATTTTAAGCTGCCCGAGATGGAAGGGGCAAACGGGCAGCCGGTCGCGATCGACGATCGCGCTGCGCCGCGCTTCACCTTGCTCATCCGTCCTGGCAAGCTGCATGTCGGCGAGGCCCAGTATCTTTGCGTGATACGCGATATCTCGGCGACGGGCGTGAGCATCAGGCTGTTCCACCCGATCGATTGGCGCGGCCCGACTGTGCTCGAGTTGCAAACCGGTGATCGTTATCCGGTCGAGCCAGTGTGGGATCGCGGTGCGGAGGCCGGTTTCCGCTTTTTCGATCCGATCGAGGTCGACAGCGTGATCGGCCATTGCAGCCACTATCCGAAACGCGATCTGCGTTTCGAGATCCGCCTGCCGGTCGTGATCCAGGCGCAGGGGCAGGCGTTCCCTGCAAGTTTCGCCAACCTCTCGCGCCAGGGTGCCCTGGTCGAGAGCGACGAGATGTTCGCGATCGGGCAGGCGGTGATGCTCCAGGCGAAGGGTCTGCCGATGATCGAGGCCCGGGTGCGCTGGCGTAAATGCAATCGCTACGGCATGGTGTTCGATACCACCTTCTCGCTCCAGCTGCTGGCCGTTGCGATCGAGCAGTTGCAGCGTAGCGCTCCGGCCCCGATTCCAGCCCCGGCCCGCGTTTCGCACGGCATCGGCCAACGGAATTAACCTTCTCCTAACCATTCCCTTTTACTCCCCGCTCAGAACTTTCCGAACGGGGGCGAATACATGGGCAATGCACGGGAACTCGAAGTCGATGTAGCGATCATCGGCGCCGGTCCTGCCGGGCTGACTGCGGGTTATCTGCTGACCAAGGCAGGCAAGACGGTCGCCATCATCGAGAAAGACGAGACCTATGTCGGCGGGATCAGCCGCACGGTCGAGCACGAGGGATACCGCTTCGATATCGGCGGGCACCGGTTCTTCTCGAAAAGCGCGGCGGTGGTCGACCTGTGGAACGAGATCCTGCCCGACGATTTCATCCAGCGTCCGCGGATGAGCCGCATCTATTATGAAGGCAAATTCTACAGCTATCCGCTGCGCGCCTTCGAAGCCTTGTGGAACCTCGGCATCCTGCGCTCGACCACCTGCATGGTGAGCTATGGCTGGGCCAAGCTGTTCCCCACGCGCGACGTGAAAAGCTTCGAGGACTGGACCAGCAACCAGTTCGGCAAGAAGCTCTATTCGATCTTCTTCAAGACCTACACCGAGAAGGTGTGGGGCATGCCGTGCAACGAGATGAGCGCCGACTGGGCCGCGCAGCGGATCAAGGGTCTCAGCCTGTGGGGCGCGGTGACCGACGGCCTTAAGCGCTCGCTCGGGCTGAACAAGAAGCCGAACGACGGGCAGGCAGTGAAGACCCTGCTCGAAACATTCCGCTACCCGCGCCTCGGCCCGGGGATGATGTGGGAAGCCGCGCGCGACAAGATCGTCGCCACCGGCAAGGGCCAGGTGATCATGGGTCACGGGCTCGAGCAGCTGGCGGCCGACGGCAAGGGCGGCTGGCGCATGAGCGCGGTCGGCAAGGACGGCAGCAAGCTCGTCGTCCGCGCCGCGCACGCCATCAGCTCGGCCCCGATGCGCGAACTGGCTGCACGCCTGCATCCGCTGCCCGATACGACGTGGAACGCGTCCAATCTCAAGTACCGCGACTTCCTGACCGTCGCGCTGATGGTCGAGGGCGAAGATCTGTTCCCCGACAACTGGATATATATCCACGACAGCAAGGTGAAGGTCGGCCGGGTGCAGAACTTCCGCAGCTGGTCGCCCGAGATGATCCCCGATCCCGACATGGCTTGCGTCGGCCTGGAGTACTTCTGCTTCGAAGGCGATGGCCTGTGGTCGATGGCGGACGAAGACCTCGTCAAGCTGGCGACCGACGAGATGGAAATCCTCGGGCTGGTCGATCGCAACAAGGTCAAGTCCGGTGCGGTGGTGCGGCAGGAAAAGGCCTATCCGGTCTATGACGAGACCTATGCCGCCAATGTCGAGGCGATGCGCTGCGAGCTCGAGGAGAAGCACCCGTCGCTGCACCTGGTGGGCCGCAACGGCATGCACCGCTACAACAACCAGGACCACGCGATGATGACCGCGATGCTGACGGTCGAGAACATCCTCGCCGGGGAGCGGGTGTACGACACCTGGTGCGTCAACGAAGACGCCGAGTATCACGAGGCGGGCGATGAGGGTGCCGAGAAGGCGCTGCCGGCACGCGAGACGATCACCCCCGATCAGGCGGCCGCGCTCGGCTCCGTGCGCGAAGTGCCCGAACGCATCAAGCCGGACGAAGACCGCAAGGTCGCCTGAGGCGGCGGATAGAGGGAGAGTAGCGAGGTGACCAAGGTCCTCAACCGGCTGCAACAGCTGCGCCTGCTGCGTTATGGCCTGGCCAGCGTGGTGGCACTGGCGATCGACATGGGGACCTTCCTAGCATTTCTCGCGCTGGCCTTCCCACCGGCACCGGCATCGGCGCTGTCCTATTCGATCGGCATCGTGACCCATTGGCTAATCTCGAGCCGCGCGGTGTTTACCGAAACCGTTGCGCAGCGCGGCCCGCAAAGAACCCGGCAGAAAGCGCTCTTCGTGGCGTCGGCGCTGGTCGGGCTGGCGATCACCACGGCGATCGTGGGTGCAGGCGACATCGCCGGTGCCGATCCGCGGATCGCAAAGCTC
>JBGSPZ010000285.1:0-1655 GCA_041738375.1 Parerythrobacter sp.
CTCGAGCGCCGCGCCGAGCCGAACCGCCTCGGCGCGGCCCAAGCCATTGATCCCAAGCTCTTCGATAGCGAGCGAAATGGCGCGCGCGCGCGTCATCGGGCCCACCCCGCGGTTTCGCCATCGGTCATCATGCGCCCGACCTTGGTGTATTCGACCCGGGCCGCAGCCGCGATGCCGGACATGGTCACCGGTCCACCGGCCTTGGCCGCGTCGAAGGCTGCGGCGAGTGCGATGTTGCGGATAGTCCCGCCGGTGGCGTTGAGCTGGGCGAGGCGGACAAAATCGAGGTCGCCCATCGGAACATCGGCCGGGAACATGCCCCGCCAGATCCGCACGCGCTCGGCGGCCCCGGGGAACGGGAAATCGACCACGAAGCGGATCCGGCGCATGAACGCCTGGTCGATATTGTCCTTCAGATTGGTCGTCAGGATCGCGATGCCGCGAAAGGATTCGAGCTTCTGGAGGAGGTAGCTCACCTCGATATTGGCGTGCCGATCGTGGCTGTCCTTCACCTCGGATCGCTTGCCGAACAGGGCATCCGCCTCATCGAACTGCATCACAACGCCGCCTTCTTCGGCCGCATCGAACAGGCGGCGGATGTTTTTCTCGGTCTCCCCCAGCCACTTGGAAACGACTGCGGACAGATCGATCCGGTAGAGATCGAGTTCGAGCGCGTTGGCGATGATCTGCCCGGCCATGGTCTTGCCGGTGCCCGAGGGTCCACTGAGCAGGGCGCTGATGCCAAGCCCGCGATCCTGCAGCTTCGCCCCGAAACCCCATTCCTCATAGACCCGCGCACGCTGGCCCGCCTGATCGGTCAGGCGCCGGAGCAACGCCTTCTCGCGCTCAGGCAGGATCAGGTCGTCCCATTCGGCGGTGCTCTCGATCCGCTCGGCCAGCTCGTTCATGCGCGGGCGCATATTCTCGCGGCAGGTCGCCCACACCTTGTCGCGTATCGCCTTCTTGCCCTTCGCCGGTGCCTCGCCGAGACTCTGGCTGACCAGCGCGGCAAGTTCCGGGGTGACCGCAAAATTGTTCGCCAGCTCTGCAATCGTGCCAGCCATGCCCTTGCGCCTTGTGTCGAGAAATTCGCGCCAGACATCGGTCCGGTCGTTTGCCGTCATGTGCGGCATCGCGATGCGCCGCGCCGACTTGCCGGGGAAAACGAGCGGCTCGTCGCAGGCCAGCGTGACCGGGATGGTCAGCGCCTGCACAAGTTGCCGCGTCGCTGCATCATCGTTAGCCCCATCGATCCGAATCAGCAGGCGCGCGCCGACGAGCGTAAGATCGCGCTCCAACTCGCGCGCGAAGGAAAGCAGGTCTTGTGTCGCAGGCGGAATCAGCGAAGCGTGCAGCAGGCACATGCCCTCTCCGTTCGCGTCGCAGGCGGCCTTCATTGCGTGGACCTTGCCGTCGCTGTCGGGCCCGGTGAGCAGGGTCAGCGCGGCAGGCTCGCCCTTCATGCCTTGCTCCAGCCGCCGCGCCACGGCCCTGCGCGCTGGGGACATCAACGGCGCGTCGGCCACCACCGCCACCATGTCGGACAGGGAAGGGGAAATCGACGGGTTGCCGAGGAGGTAGAACAGCACCGACTCCGCAAGCGTCACCTGCTGGCCGACAAATGACGGCGACGGTGAAAGCAGGATGAGGCGAAA
>JBGSPZ010000317.1:0-12183 GCA_041738375.1 Parerythrobacter sp.
GGTGTCGCCGACCAGCGCGTTTTCGCCGGCCGGGCCGTCGAGCGCGACGGGTTCGCCAGTTGCCGCCCCGTTCTGCAACCCAAACACAAAAGCGCGGCTGTAGGTGCCCGGCGTCTCCCACTGATCCCAGTGCCGGTAGAAACCGCCGTCGCCCTCGTAGAGCCGACCGGTGCCCGGCCCCGGGAGATGCTCCGTGCCGTCGTTCTTGCAGCCGAAGGACGGGCAATCGCGGGCGATTTCCGCCCAGACAGCGATCTTCTTGGCATCCGGGGCGAGCTTGTATCCGTCGACACCGCGCTTTGCGTCGAGCACCAGGATTGGTCCGGTCACATTGCCATTCGCTTCGAGCGCCGCGCGCCAGACCCGCGAATAACCTTCGGCCTCTCCACCAAGCGCGCGATCGGACAGGAAATAGAGCCAGTCGTCCGAGCCGAAGCTGAAGTCCGACGCGCTGCCTCCGAGATCGAGCATGACCGGATCGGTATTGAGGTCGGTCAGGTCGCGCAGGTAAACCTTCGCTGTCCGCGCGTAGGTTTCGGGGTCGGTCTCGGTGACCGTGTAGACTGCAAACCGCCCGTCGGCGGTCGTCACCGGCGCACCGAGGCGCGGCATGGTGACGAGATCCTGCGCGCTCATCGGCGGCTTGGCGCTGTCGGAAGCCATGTGCTGGTCGGCTTGGGCGGGCGCGGCGATGGCCAGCGCGGCGAAAGAGGCAGTAAGCCCTAGTGTCCTGATCATGTGCGGCAGGACTACATCCCCCGCGTCTCGACGCAAGGTTTTTGCCCTTGATGGCTGAGAGACTTAACCCTTCTTGCCGGCGATACGGGCGATTTCCGCTCGCACCATATCCTCGACCATTTCAGGAAGGTTGGCATCGAGCCACTCGGAGAGCATCGGGCGGAGCAGTTCGCGCGCCAGCCCTTCGAGCGAAGTCTCTCCCGACCGGACGATCTGCGGCGGCACGCCGGGCTCGGCGAGCATGGCGAGTGCGGCAAGATTCTCTCGCATCGCCTTTCGTGCTTCGGCATTGACCAGGGCTTCCGCAGAGGATTCGTCATCCTCGATATCGGCTTCGGAGACGAAATCCGCAGCGCCAAGATCGAGAATCTCGTCGGCTTCCTCGTCGCTCGCAGGTTCGGGCAGACGATCGACCACACCTTCAACGGTGCGTCGTTGGCGCGTCGATTCCGCGCCCGCGCGATTGTCGCGTGCGATGACCTTCTTAATCGATTCGAGGATTTCCTCGACCGAAGCCTCGCTGTCCTGACGCATCCTATCAAGCCCCCGCAAAGCTCGACCTATTGGCCGGGCAGTGATTCACTCGCAGGGATTTCAGCGGTCGGTGCCGGAATGTCAACGGTCCGCGTGGTCTTGGGAGCCGGGTCGGGATCGCGGTCCCAGTCCCAGATGCTACCGTTCACGCGATCGTAATTGACCACCGGGTCGTAGAGAACACCTTCTCCATCCAGCCCCAAGTCGCGCGCTTCGGCGCGGCCCATCGCGGCAAGCAGGCTGAAGCCGGCAACATAGGCGTTGCGTCGTGCGGTCACCAACTGGACTCGTGCAGAAAGCAGTTCCTGCTCCGCATTCAGGACATCGAGGATGGTCCGGTTGCCGATCGAGTTCTCCGCGCGCACGCCTTCGAGGCTGAGCTCTGCGGCGGACACCGCACTTTGCGAACTCTCGATGATTGCCAGCGCCGCTTGCCAGCTGGAATAGGACGCGCGGACTTGCGCAATCACGTCGCGTTCGGCTGCAATGACCTGTTCGAAGGCGGCGGATGCGCGGGCTTGGGCCTGGCGCTGGAGTGCCGCGGGCCGCCCGCCCTGAAATAAGGGAATGCGGAGCGAAATGCCGGCCTGCGCTGCCGTTGCCGTCTGGTCGCTCGGAACGATCGGGCTTGTCGGGTCGGTCGGGTCAAGCGGCCCATCGGCGACGCTGCCCAGGGTGTTCTGGTAATCGTAGCCTGCAAAAACCGACAGCCGCGGCAACCGCTGTGCACCTGCAACGTCGATATCGTACCCCGCCGCTTGCGCCCGCTCGCGTGCGGCGATGATATCGGGATTGTTTTCCAGCGCGTAGTCGACAGCGTCGTCCGGGCTCGCAGGAAGGCCGGGCAGGGGCGGTGGAGGCTGCAGATCGGCGGGCGCCTTGCCGACGAGCGCGATGTAATCCTCGCGCGCGGCGATCAGCGCGGCTTCGGCGCTGCGCAGATCGCCTTCGGCCAGAGCGAGGCGGGATTGCGACTGGGCGATGTCGGTACGGGTAAGATCGCCGATTTCGAACCGGTCGGATGTTGCCTCCAGATTGACGGTCAGCACCGAAACCTGGTTCTGCGACAGCCCGACCAGTGCCTGCGCGCGCAGAATATCCATATAGGCCGCGACGACCCGCGTGAAGATCGCGCTTTCCACCCCGCGCAGGTCGGCCCGGCCGGCAGCGACTCGCTCCTCGGCCGCCTTGACCGAATTGCGCACCGCACCGCCCGAGTAGATCGGGACATTGAGATCCAGCCCGGCGGTGAGCACCCGCTTGGGCGTGAAGAAACTGGTGTTGTTCTGGCGCAGGAATTCGGTCAGCGCGCCCGACCCCTCGACCGAAGGCAGACCGGCAGACCGCTCGATCTGGACATTCTCGTCGGTCGCCCGCTGCTGTGCGCGGGCACCCTCGAGCGTGGGATTATTTACGTAAGCCCCGGTCAGCGCCTCGCGCAGTGTGTCCGCCTGCGCCGGTGCGGCGACACAGGCTGCGCCTGCCAGCAGTGCGGCGAAGCTTCCCCGGATAGACATGATCAGAAGCTCCAGGCCTTCGGCTTGTCGAACTCGGTCAACCGCGGAATGCCGATTTCCGCCAGCGACAGCAAAGCCACATCGCCGGCCGATCGGCGACCGATCGCGAGCCGGGTCACGCCATTTGTCACCGTGCCGGTCACGATCCGGCCACCTTCTTCGAGCCGGTCGGCCAGTCCCGCCGGGACATGCTCGATCGCGCCATCGACCAGTACCAGCGAATAGGCCTTGCACTTACGCGGCTTCGTCACGGCATCGTCCGGTGCGATAACATCGACCGAAGCGACCAAAGGCTCGACCAGCGCGGCAAGATAGCCGCTGCCGGCGTCGACGACGAGGACGCTGTCATCAGGCTTGGGTTGCGACTCCGCGAGCGCCATCCCGTAGAACAGGGGCGCGGCGATGCGGCGACCATTGTCGAGCGGAAGCGCGCGGTCGATATAGGCCACCCCGCGCGACCCGGCCGGAACGAAATCCTCCCGCGGCACGGCAGCCATACGGGCGAGCACGAAATCCTCGTTCACCCCGCTGGTGCGCAGCTGGCTGTCGATCATCGCACGGCGGGCAGTCTCGAATTCCATCACACTCATGTGTATTACACCAATAACACAGCGGGTCAATTGCCTTGGGCCATAAGCGTTTGCAGGCAAAGGGCCAAGTTCTTTGACGGTAGGGGTGTGGCAGTTCTAAAGAAGGCCGCAATCGACCGGAAGGAGTGGGGATTCGATGAGCGACATGACCGTCATCCGCGAAAGCGATCTGATCGAAAGCGTGTGCGATGCGCTCCAGTTCATCTCCTACTACCATCCGATGGACTATATCCGAGCGCTCGGCAAAGCCTACGAGGCGGAGCAAGGGCCAGCTGCGAAGGATGCCATTGCGCAAATCCTCACCAACAGCCGGATGTGTGCCGAAGGGCACCGCCCAATCTGCCAGGATACGGGCATCGTCAATGTGTTCGTAAAGTGGGGCCAGAATTGCCGGCTCGACTCGGCGATGAGCCTGCAGGACGTGGTCGACGAAGGTGTCCGCCGTGCCTACAATCACCCCGAAAACAAGCTGCGCGCGTCGATCCTTGCCGATCCCGCTTTCACCCGACGCAACACGCGCGACAACACCCCGTGCGTGCTGTCGGTCGAAATGGTCCCCGGCAACGAGGTGTCGATCGATGTCGCGGCCAAGGGCGGGGGGAGCGAGAACAAGTCGAAATTCAAGATGATGAACCCGAGCGACAACATCGTCGACTGGGTGATCGAGCAGATTCCCTCGATGGGCGCCGGCGGGTGCCCGCCGGGCATGCTCGGGATCGGGATCGGCGGGACGGCGGAGCATTGTATGAAGCTCGCCAAGCTTTCCTTGATGGAGCCGATCGACATGGCGCAGCTCAAGCAGCGCGGTGCGCAAAGCGATCTCGAGCAGCTGCGGATCGACATCTTCGATGCAGTCAATGCGCAGGGCGTCGGTGCACAAGGGCTGGGCGGGCTATCGACCGTGCTCGACGTCAAGATCCTCGACGCGCCGTGCCATGCAGCGGGCAAGCCGGTCGCGATGATCCCCAACTGTGCGGCAACGCGCCACGCGCATTTCACGCTCGACGGCTCCGGCCCGGCCTATCTCGAACCCCCCAAGCTCGACGAATGGCCCGATGTCCACTGGCAGCCCGACAGCGCGGCAAAGCGGGTCGATCTCGACCATCTCACGCAGGAAGAGGTCGAGAGTTGGCAGCACGGCGACCGCCTGCTGCTTTCGGGCAGGATGCTGACCGGGCGCGACGCTGCGCACAAGCGCATCCAGGACATGCTGGCCAAGGGCGAGGCACTGCCGGTCGAATTCAAGGGCCGCGCCATCTACTACGTCGGCCCGGTCGACCCGGTGATGGGCGAAGTTGTCGGCCCGGCCGGCCCGACCACCGCCACGCGGATGGACAAGTTCACCGAGATGATGCTCGACCTCGGCCTGCTGGCAATGATCGGCAAGGCCGAGCGCGGGGCGGACGCGGTCGAGGTGATCAGCCGGTTCAAGGTCGCCTATCTGATGGCAACCGGCGGCGCAGCCTATCTCGTCGCGCGCGCGATCAAGGAAGCGCGGGTTGTCGGCTTCGAGGATCTGGGCATGGAAGCGATCTACGAATTCACTGTCGAGAACATGCCGGTCACCGTCGCCGTCGATGCGCGGGGCAACAACGTGCACAAGCTTGCCCCTGCCCACTGGAAGCAGCGCATCGCCGAGGAACACCTGCTCGCCGACTGAATCCGAGCCGGCTGCATGGGGCACGGGGCATCGTCGATCCTCGACGAACGGACTATTCGCTCCGACCGTGGCGCTGGCCCTGCGGCCACCCTAAGGATAGAAGCAGGCGCATAATGGCGCGTGAACCCCAGATTAACGAGGACCCGACGCTTTCGCTGCGTACGGTTCTGCTTTCGGTTGTCGGCCTGTGGCTGGCCTACTTCCTGCTTACCTCCCTGCGCGGGATGATCCTGTCCTATGAGTTGCAGCAAGCCTTCGGGCTCGATCTGCAGAACGAGATGCTGTGGCGACGGGTCATCGTGTGTCTCGGGGGCGCGGCAGTTACGCTTGTGCTGTGGCTTTTGCTCCGCCTGTTCGACATGAAACCGATGTGGATCAAGGTTCTCGCGGCCCTGATCCTTGCATTGCCGGCGGCGGCGCTTTTCGCGCAGGTCAATGAAACCATGTTTGCTCCGGTCCAGGCGCAGATCAACGCCAAGCTGGAAGCGGAGGGTTACGGTCAATTCGGGCGCCAGGATACCGGCAGCGTGCTCGACGATGTCGCCACCCGCAGCGATCCGCGAGACGAGGAAGGCGAGGCCCCCAGCGACAGGGCTCGACAGGAACCGACCGAGAATTCGATAGCCGCGCAGATGGAATCCTTCCGCTGGCTTGGCCTGCTCGACATGGCGGTCAGCCGATACTTCCTGTTTCTCGCCTGGGCTGCGCTTTACCACGCGATGTTTACCGGCTCGCAGGCGCGTGCTGCCGAACGGCGCGGCGAGCGCTTCCGCACCGCCGCCAAGGCGGCGGAACTGCGCAGCCTGCGGTACCAGGTCAATCCGCACTTCCTGTTCAACTCGCTCAACTCGCTGAGCGCGCTGGTCATGACCGGCAAGCCGGACCGCGCCGAGGCGATGATCCAGGCGCTGAGCAATTTCTACCGCCACAGCCTCGCCAACGAACCAACCGCTTTCGTCGCGCTCGAAGACGAATTTGCGCTCCAGCAGCACTATCTCGAAATCGAGTCGGTGCGGTTCCCCGAGCGTCTCATCCCGAAGTTCGAACTGCCACCGGAATTGTCGTCCGCGCGGATACCTGGCATGATCTTGCAGCCGCTGGTCGAGAATTCGGTCAAATACGGCGTTGCCGGGACAGTTCGTCCGGTTACCGTTACTGTGTCCGCCAGCGAAGACTTTGGCCGCTTGGCGATAACCGTCTGCGACGACGGGCCGGGTGCAAAGGGGCTTGGCGAGCCGGGCTTCGGGATCGGGCTGACCAATGTGCGCGACCGGCTCGAGGCGTTGTACGGCACGGATGCGAGCATCACTTCGGGGCCGACCGATGTCGGCTATTGTACGGAAATCCGCTTGCCGTTGAGGACCCATGGCTGAACCGGAAACCCTTGAAACACTGCGTACATTGATCGTCGACGACGAGCCGCTGGCGGTCGAGCGGATGCAGGTCATCTGCGCCAGGCTTGCGAACCTGTCGGTTGTCGGCACCGCCAACGACGGGGCCGCAGCCTTGCGGCTGGTCGATGCGCTCGCGCCCGACCTTTTGCTGCTCGATATGACCATGCCCGAAGTCGACGGCCTGTCGGTGGCGCGCAAGCTGGCCAAGCGCGAGCGACGTCCCGCTGTCATCTTCGTCACCGCGCATGATCATTTCGCAGTCGAGGCCTTCGACCTCGACGCGGTCGACTATGTTCTCAAGCCGGTCGCCCCCGACCGACTCGAGCGGGCGATCGACCGTGCGCTGGCCCGGCGCGGCGAAACCCCGGGCAAGTCGAGCGATTGGCTGACCGAACTGTGGGTGCCCCATCGATCCGAGCTGATCCGGATCGACGTCAACCAGGTCAACCGGATCGATGCCGAGCGCGATTATGTCCGGCTATACGTCGGCACTCCCGACGATGCCGGCCGGACCTATCTCCTGCTGCAGACCATTGCCGGTCTTGAGCAGCGGCTCGATCCGTCTGAGTTCATCCGCATCCATCGCTCGACGATCCTGCGGCGCGATGCCATTGGCGGCCTTCGCCATGACGGGCTGGGCGTGTGGTCGGTGGAGATGAAGGACGGCGATTCGCTGCGGATAGGGCGCACCTATCTGGGCAAGGTAAAGGCGATGGCCGGGCGCTAGGGCGCTCGTTTTGCCCACGCGGGCATGAAAAAGAAGGCCCGGACCGGGGGACTGAACCGGTCCGGGCCTATCCGCTGCGCGTGTCTTCGGGGTGGCGCAGCGTTGTCGCCCTGGGCGGCGATGCGATCAGCCGCCGAGGCGGGTATCGCCGATTCGTGCTGCGACTTGCCGGGTCGCGTCCTTGACTGCTTGCTCGTAGCACCGCTCGGTTTCCTGGGTGCGGATGCGCGATCCGGGCACTTCCTGATGATATCCGCACACGCGCTTGGCCGCTGCGCTTATGCGGGCTTCGAGTGTCTTCTGTCCGGCGGCCTTGGACAGATCCAGGTCGGCATAGCTCACGTCGATCGAGCCTGCATGCGCCGGAATGGCGGTGGTGCCGAGGGCCATGGCCAGTGCCATGGTGGCAATCAGATTTCGGTTCATATCGCTTCCTCCACAGTCAGTGCCAATTCGACAGGGGGATCGAATGGCCTGCTGCGCATTCTTCAATGCCCGCGAACCCCATTCCTTTCAGCAAGGCTTCGATTACGCGCGTCATTGATACGACGACAGGCAACGCCCCGAGACAGACGCCGCATTCCGCCCGACGGACGGCCATTGGCAATCGACGGGCGATTATGCGAAAGTGAAACAATGGCTCTGGTCGTAATCTTCATCTTCGGGATCGGCAATTTTGCGGTTCACCGCGCAGTGATGGAGAGCGGGCATCCATTGCTGGGGCAGTTGGCATTCCGGGCCAAAGGCCTCGGCCGACGGATCGCCTTCGGCAGCGAACTGCTGATCCTGATTGCGGCACTGGCTCTCGCCATGAACGGCTATCCGGCGATTGCCTGGGCATATTGCATATACTCCCTCCTCAACATCGGCTCGGCATGGCTCATCCTGACCGGCAGGATCTAGCGGCCCCGGCAGGAACCAGCCTGTGGCTCGATGCTTGATGGAGCATGGCAACTCACACACCGATCTGGCTGGTCGTCAATGCGGCAAGCGGCAGCAACAGCGATTCAGCTCTCGAAGTGCTGCTCGCGGAACTCGAGGCCAACAATTTCGAGGTTGGACGAACTATAGGGTTTCCAGACGACTCCTTGCCGACTGCTGGCGAGCTGGAAGCTGCGGCAGTTGAAATGCTTGTCGTTTTTACCGGCGACGGCACGATAAATGCTCTCCTGACTGGCCTTTACGGCTGGAGCGGTGCGGTTCTCGTGTTGCCCGGCGGGACCATGAATCTGTTGAGCGTGCGATTGCACGGACCTACGCAGGCTGGTGAGATACTCGCTTGCGTTGCCCGTGGCGGTGCGCGCCGTGTCCGGCCCAAGGTCGTGCGTTGCACAGCCGGGGACGCCTTTGCCGGATTGCTGGCCGGGCCCGGCACGTGCTGGAGCAGCGTGCGCGAAGCGATGCGAACGACCGATGTGGTGGGCGTTCTTCAGGGCGCGGCAGAAGCGATTTCCCAGACCGTTGGCGGCCCGCCTGTCAGGCTTGCGGACCCCCCGATCGGCCAGGCTGAGGGCTATCCTCTGATCGAGATAACCCCCACAGAATTCGGCTTGTCGACGAGCGGCTTCCATGCACGGACCGCCGGCGACCTCGTATCGCAGAGCTGGGCCTTGATGCGGCGGCGTTTTCGCGAGGGCCCAAACGATCGCCTCGGTCTGTTCGGGCAGATGCAGATCGAGACCGACGATGATGCGAGGATTTCGGTGCTGATCGACGGTGAAGCCAACGAGGTCCCTTCGCCCGCCAACTTCGCACTGGCCGAGTGCGAGGTGGACCTGCTAGCGATCGGCGGCGATGGCTGACCGGACACTCATTTTTCATTTCAGCGATATTCACTTCGGCCTCGAGAGCAATCGCGCCCTGACCTGGGCGCAGGCGGAGATCGCCCGCTGCCGTCCCGATGCTGTGGTCATTACCGGCGACCTCACGATGCGCGCGCGGCATCGCGAGTTCGCGGCCGCAACCGAATGGATCAATGCGCTCGATGTCCCAGTCAGCGTGGGTGTCGGCAACCACGATTTGCCTTACTTCAACCTGGCCGAGCGCTTTTTCACGCCCTATCGGCGGTTTCGCGGCATGGCAGAGAAGGTCGAGCGCGAGATCGACCTGCCGCAGCTGTCGGTCATACCGCTCAAGACTGCGGTGCGCGCGCAGCCACGCTTTAACTGGTCGAAAGGCTGGGTAACCGATGCAGCGTTACGCAAATGCCTCGCCGCGATCGACGCCATGCCACCCGGCCGGCAGGCACTGGTGGCGGTCCACCATCCGCTGCGGGAAGTCGGGACCGAAGGCACCGCGCTCACCAGGAACGGAATGAAAGCGCTGCGCCAACTGGCCAAGCGACCGGTTCTGGCTGTCCTTTCCGGGCATGTTCACGACGCTTTCGATCTCCAGGAGCAGACCCCGGATGGTCCGGTCAGGATGATTGGCGCGGGAACGCTTTCCAAACGCACCCGTTCGACGCCGCCGAGCTTCAACGAACTGCGGTGGGAAAATGGCGAGCTGGAGGTATGCGTTCGCAACCTCGAAGATGCCGCCACCTCCGCCATGCAGGTCGACGATATCCCGCCCGATGCAATGCCGCCGCGCACCCCTGGCGCACCGGTTGCCCCGATCGGCCGGGTGCCGCGGGTCGATCCCCCGGTCCACTAGGCGTTTGCCGGAGGCCGCTCGCGGGTCACGAGGAAGCACTGGCATATTGCGCGAATGCAGTATCGAAACGACCGGGCAAAGACGAAGGGCGGCTCCTCGCGGAACCGCCCTCGATAGACTGGTCCAGGTCGGGGAAGCTTAGCGCTTCGAGAACTGGAAGCTGCGGCGTGCCTTGGCGCGCCCGTATTTCTTGCGCTCGACCACGCGGCTGTCCCGGGTCAGGAACCCTGCGGCCTTGACCGTGGCACGGAGAGCGGGCTCGTATTTGGTGAGCGCCTGCGAAATGCCGTGCTTTACCGCGCCGGCCTGACCCGAAAGCCCACCGCCCTTGACGGTCGCAATGACGTCATACTGGCCGGCACGATCGGTGATCGCGAAGGGCTGGTTGATGATCAGGCGGAGCGTCGGGCGGGCGAAATAGACTTCCTGATCGCGCCCGTTGACCACGATCTTGCCGGTGCCGGGCTTGAGCCAGACGCGGGCGACGGCATCCTTGCGGCGACCCGTGGCATAGGCACGCCCCTGCTTGTCAAGTTCCTGCTCGCGCAGCGGAGCGGTCGAGACGGCGACTACCGCTGCATCGGCTTGCGGTGCGTCGGCAGCGATATCCTTGAGGTCCGACAGGTCGGACACGGTGTTCTTCGAGCCAGTGTCTTCGGGGGCCATTATGCGGTAGCCTTGTTCTTGCGGTTCATCGAGGCAACGTCGAGCACTTCGGGCTTCTGGCCGTCATGCGGGTGCTCGGTGCCGGCATAGAGGTGCAGCGCCTTCATCTGCTGGCGGCCGAGCGGGCCGCGCGGAATCATGCGTTCCACGGCTTTTTCCAGCACGCGCTCGGGGAAGCGGCCTTCGAGCACCTTGGCGGGGCTGATTTCCTTGATCCCGCCGGCGTAACCGGTGTGCTTGTAGTAGCGCTTGTCCTGCAGCTTGCGGCCGGTGAACGCCACCTTGTCGGCGTTGATCACGATAACGTGGTCACCACAATCGACATGCGGGGTAAAGCTCGGCTTGTGCTTGCCGCGCAGGATGTTGGCGACGATCGAAGCGAGCCGGCCGACCACAAGGCCGTCGGCATCGATCAGGAGCCATTTCTTTTCGACCTCGGCCGGCTTGATCGACCGGGTCGTCTTGGTAAGAGCCTTCATGGCTGGGTGTTCCGTTCCTGTGTTGCAATTCAACCGGACAGATTGATGAAACACATCCGGTGAAGAATCGGGGGACTGGCCGTAGCCGGACCCTCTAAGCGAGCGCCATTTGTTCGTTTGGGCGCTGGAAGTCAAGCAAAACGGGGCGTTTCGGGAGAGGTAAAATAATACCGCCGCTTCATTGATGTTGTTTCCGCGAGCCTAAAGCCCAGACTTCGCGCGCTCTATTCCCCGCCCCCGCACGGGGTGCCCGGCAACCGGGAGAGCCATTCACCGGTTGCAACTCCGACAGAATAGCCGTGCCAGCCGACAATTGCGGGTGATTCATAGGGATGCAATTGCTCGATACGGGCAATTGCGCGGTCGAGCAGGTCGGCGTGGGTCTTGAACAACACCCCGACTTCGTCAGCTTCGGAGACCTCGCCCTGCCATTCGAAGACGGAGACGACACCGGGAACGATGTTGGCACAGGCGATCAGCCTCTCCTCGAGCAGCGCCCTTGCGACTCTGCGCGCCTGGTCCGCATCGGCAAACGGGCACCAGATCAGCGCGCTCACGCCGCGCGGCCCTCCACCGCCCGATCACGGGCGCGACCGAGGATATGCATGCCCCAGGCGGTGACTGCCACCAGCAGCGCGCCCACCGCCTGATGGGCTACCGCAACCCACAGTTCGACTCCGGTCAAGACCGTCGCAATGCCAAGCAGGATCTGCACTCCGAAGGCGCTATGAATCGCCATCGAGGCCCTGCGGTCGAACGGACGCAGCTTGCGGCCCAACCAGACGAGCGCCGCCACCGCGACCCAGGCCCACCAGCGATGGAGGAAATGGATCAGGAACGGATCATGCGCCGCCGCCCACCAGATGCTGCGTGTCGTATCGTACTCCGGGATGATCCGGCCCTGCATCAACGGCCATGTGTCCGAGGCGAGACCGGCGTTGAGCCCCGCGACCCACGCCCCCAGCAGCAGCTGGAGGAACAGCGCCAGAGCAACCCAAAACGACACCTTCGTCAGGCGGGCAGGCCGCGCATCGGGGATGTCCGCCAGTCGCCGCAGGTCGAGCGCGGTCCACACCAGTGCGCCGAGCGTGAACAGCGCCGTGAGCAGGTGGATCGACAGCCAGAAATGGCTGACATCGGTCATCTCTCCCGACAGACCCGAGCGGACCATAAACCAGCCGAACGCGCCCTGCAGCCCGCCGAGCGCAAGCAACGCGACCAGCCGC
>JBGSPZ010000045.1:0-4402 GCA_041738375.1 Parerythrobacter sp.
AAGGTGAGCGGCGACAGTGCGCCCCGGCTGCTTGCGGGCACCGGCAGCGACCAGCGCCACCTGCTGGTGGTGGTCAACACCGACAAGGGCCTGTGCGGCGGTCTCAACTCGAACATCGTCAAGGAAGCCAAGCTGCAGGCCAAGGCGCTGATCGCGGCGGGCAAGGACGTGCAGTTCTACCTCGTCGGCAAGAAGGGCCGCGCGCCGATCAAGCGCGATTACGAGAGCCGGATCGCGCAGAACTTCGACACCAGCACGGTGCGCAACCCCGGCTTCGAGGAAGCCGAGGCAATCGCCGCCGAGCTGATCGCCATGTTCGAGGCTGGCCAATTCGACGTCGCGCACCTGGTCTACCCGACCTTCAAGAGCGCGCTGGCGCAGGACCCGACCACCGTCCAGCTGATCCCCGTGCCCGCCCCTGCGGTGGCCGATGCATCCGATGCCGTGGTCGAATACGAACCCGACGAAGAAGCGATCCTCGCCGAATTGCTGCCGCGCTACGTCAAGACGCAGGTGTTCGGCGCGCTGCTCGAAATCGCAGCTTCCGAACAGGGCGCGTCAATGACCGCGATGGACAACGCCACCCGCAACGCCGGCGACCTGATCAACAAGCTGACGATTATCTACAACCGTCAGCGTCAGGCCGCGATCACCACCGAACTGATTGAAATTATCGCGGGGGCCGAGGCCCTCTAATCCGCCGTCATCCCAGCGAAAGCTGGGATCTCCCTCGGCACCGAACGACATAACTGAACCAGATCCCGGCTTTCGCCGGGATGACGAAATAAGAGCAAAGGCAAGGACTGATACAATGGCCACCGCACCTGTCCTCAACCAGACCACCAACGGCACCATCAGCCAGGTCATCGGCGCCGTCGTCGACGTGCAGTTCCCCGGTGATCTGCCCGCGATCCTGACCGCGCTGGAGACCAAGAACGGCGACAACACGCTGGTCCTCGAAGTCGCACAGCATCTGGGCGAGAACACCGTCCGCACCATCGCGATGGACGCGACCGAAGGCCTCACCCGCGGGCAGGAAGTCGTCAACACCGGCGCGCAGATTTCGGTGCCGGTCGGCCCCAAAACGCTCGGCCGGATCATGAACGTCATCGGCCAGCCGATCGACGAACGCGGCCCGATTGGCGCGGAAAAGTCCGCTCCGATCCACGCCGAGGCCCCGGCCTTCGTCGACCAGTCGACCGAAGCCGCGATCCTCGTCACCGGCATCAAGGTGATCGACCTGCTCGCCCCCTACGCGCGCGGCGGCAAGATCGGCCTGTTCGGCGGCGCGGGCGTCGGCAAGACCGTGCTGATCCAGGAACTGATCAACAACATCGCCAAGGGCCACGGCGGCGTCTCGGTGTTCGCCGGCGTGGGTGAGCGCACCCGCGAAGGCAACGATCTCTACCACGAGTTCCTCGACGCCGGTGTTATCGCCAAGGACGCCGAAGGCAACGCCACCAGCGAAGGCAGCAAGGTCGCCCTCGTGTTCGGTCAGATGAACGAGCCCCCGGGTGCCCGCGCCCGCGTGGCGCTCTCGGGTCTGACCATGGCGGAATATTTCCGCGACGAGGAAGGGCAGGACGTGCTGTTCTTCGTCGACAACATCTTCCGCTTCACCCAGGCCGGTTCGGAAGTGTCGGCGCTGCTCGGACGCATTCCGTCGGCGGTGGGCTATCAGCCGACCCTGTCGACCGACATGGGCAACCTGCAGGAACGCATCACCTCGACCAACAAGGGCTCGATCACTTCGGTCCAGGCGATATACGTTCCGGCCGACGACCTTACCGATCCGGCACCGGCCACCTCCTTCGCCCACTTGGACGCGACGACCACGCTGAACCGCGCGATTTCGGAGCTGGGCATTTACCCGGCGGTCGACCCGCTCGACTCCACCAGCCGCGTGCTCGAACCGCGCGTTGTCGGTGCCGAGCACTATGAAACGGCCCGCAAGGTTCAGGAAACGCTGCAGAAGTACAAGTCGCTGCAGGATATCATCGCCATTCTGGGCATGGACGAGCTGTCCGAAGAGGACAAGCTGACCGTCGCCCGCGCGCGCAAGATCCAGAAGTTCCTCAGCCAGCCGTTCCATGTGGCCGAGGTGTTCACCAACATCCCGGGCCAGTTCGTCCAGCTCGAAGACACGGTGAAGAGCTTCAAGGCCGTGGTCGACGGTGAATACGATCACCTGCCCGAGCAGGCGTTCTACATGGTCGGCGGCATCGATCAGGTGGTCGAGAAGGCCAAGAAGATGGCCGAAGACGCGTAAGGCAATCAGGGCCCTCTCCCCTTGCGGGAGAGGGTTGGGAGAGGGGTCGGGAGCGCAGCTCCCGTCAGCGACGCTGGAGCCCCTCTCAACTCCGACTAGGCCCGGAACAAGTCCGGGCCAAGTCTTCGTATCTCTCCCGCAAGGGGAGAGAGATGTGAGGTAAATGATGGCACTGCATTTCGAACTCGTGACGCCCGAACGCCAGGTCCGCTCGGAGGACGTCTATATGGTCGTCGTTCCCGGCACCGAGGGCGAATTCGGCGTCCTCGAAGGCCACGCGCCCTTCATGTCGACCATCCGCGACGGCGCGGTGCAGGTCTATCGCACCGAAGGCGCTCAGCCGGAGGAAATCCAGGTCCGCGGCGGCTTTGCCGAAGTCGGCGAGAACGGGCTGACCGTGCTGGCGGAACACGTCGAGGCCTGACCGCGCATTCTTTCGTGGAATCGACAAGGGCGGCCTACGGGTCGCTCTTTTCGTTTCGACCAACCGCATACGCAACCCGCCGAATTCGCTTGTCATTGCGCGCCCCATCGGCAGACTGCCCGCCGGACTGAAACCGGGGACGCAATTATCATGAAACTCGTATCGACCCGCGCGCTGGCTGCTGCCCTCGCGTTCGCCACCCTTGCCGCTGCGCCGGTGGCTGCACAGGATGCCAACACCGTGACCGACACCGAATGGGAAGCCGCCAACGATCCCTTCATCTGGCTCGAGGAAACCCGCAGCGAGCGTGCGCTCGAGTGGGTCGCGGGCGAGAACGAGAAGACCATTGCGGCGCTGCAGAACGACCCGCGCTTCGAGCAGCTCAAGGCCGAGGCGCTGGCGATCTTCAACGCCGATGACCGCGTGCCCGGCGTCAGCTTCACGCATTATGGCATGGTCAATTTCTGGCAGGACGAAAAGAACCCCAAGGGCATTGTCCGGCGCACCACGATGGAAAGCTGGCGGACCGACAATCCAGTGTGGGAGACCATCCTCGATATCGACGCGCTCGCCGCAGCGGAGGGCAAGGAGTGGGTCTATCAAGGGATGACCTGCCTGCCGCCCAGGGGCATGCGCTGCATGGTCTCGCTGTCCGATGGGGGCAAGGATGCCAACATCAGCCGCGAATTCGACCTCGAGACGCTGAGCTTCGTGGACGGCGGGTTCGAGCTGCCCGAAAGCCAGGGCGGTGCCGAATGGCTCGACCAGGACACGTTGCTGATCAGCCGCAATTTCGGCCCGGATACGGTGACCGACAGCTTCTATCCCTTCACCACGCGCGTGTGGAAGCGCGGCACCAGCATCGAGGATGCGCCCGAGATTTACCGCGGAGAGAAGGCCGATGTCTCGTCGGGGGCCTATCTCCTGCGCGATGGCGATTCGGTGATCCACGGCCGCATGGCCTATCGCGGCCTGTCGTTCCACGAGCGCGCTTATTTCTTCGAGAAAGACGGCGAATGGCTGCGGCTCGACATTCCCGAAAAGGCCAATCCCTATGGCATTATCGACGGACAGATCCTCTTCTCGACCGATGTCGACTGGACGCGCGGCGACCAGACCTTCCCGGCCGACGCGATCGTTTCGGCCGATCTCGAAGCGTGGAAGGCGGACCCCAACGACGTGCCGATGACGCTGGTCTGGGCCCCCGGCGAACGCCAGACCAAGAGCGGCGGCGGTTCGACCAAATCGAGCCTCTATGTCAGCCTGCTCGACAATGTGCGCGGCAAGGTGCTCAAGTTCGATTACGAGGGCGGCAAATGGGTCAGTCAGCAGATCGCGCTGCCCGAGAACGCGACCGTCGGCATCGCCTCATCGTCGGATGAAACCGACGAGATCATGTTCACCTCGACCGATTTCCTTGCCCCCGGCACCTGGTACTACGCCAAGGATGGGGTGACGCTGGAAGCGGTCAAGGAAAGCCCCAGCCGCTTCGATTCCGCCGGTATGGAGATCGAACAGTACGAAGCGACCAGCAAGGACGGGACCAAGATCCCCTATTTCATCGTCAAGCCCAAGGGCATGGCGATGGACGGCACCACCGCCACGCTGCTGACCGGCTATGGCGGCTTTCAGGTGCCGCGCCTGCCCGGCTATCTCGGATCGACCGGCAAGCTGTGGCTGGAGCGCGGCGGGGCCTATGTGCTGGGCAA
>JBGSPZ010000340.1:0-5461 GCA_041738375.1 Parerythrobacter sp.
ATCGCCAGCACGAAATGGCTGTCCGTCAGCACCGTGGCGTTGACCGCCATCAGCGCGCCGAGTGCGAGCATCGCCATGCCGGTCCGGATCCACGGGGTGCGCTTCTTGCCCTTGTCCGATCCATGCCCCCACAGCGGCCGCGACAGCTGGACCGCATAATGCCATGCGACAAGGCCGGCAGGGATGGCTGCGGCCAGCGCATATTCCACCACCATCACCCGGTTCAGCAGCGATGTCGCGAGCATCACGATCGCTCCGATCGAAGCCTGCACCGCGCCAAGCCGCACGATCGCCGGCCAACCGAAGCCTCGCTCCATCAGATGTATCCTCCCAGACCGAGCGCCGCAGCCAGCATGCCGAGGACGTAGAGCGTCACGCCCGTCGCGCTGTACCACGGGGCAAATCGCGCCGGGTCCGACAGCAAGCGCGGCATTAGCGCGAATTGCGCTAGCAGCACCAGGCCGACCGTGGCCGCTGAGATTTCGAGGCCCCACTGCCACAGCAGGCCGATCACGATCATCTGCGGCAGCGCCATGACCCCGCAGGCCAGTCGCGCAGCATTGTCGATCCCGAGTGTCACCGGCAGCGAACGCAGACCGGTCTGGCGGTCTCCCTCCACAGCCTTGAAATCATTGAGCGTCATGATGCCATGCGCGCCAAGGCTGTAGAGTCCGAGGACGATGAGAACCTCCAGCGAAGGCAGAGCCCCGGCCATAACCGCTGCGCCGGTAAACCAGCTCAAACCCTCATAGGTCACCGCAACCACCGCCGGCCCGATCCACCCGCTCGCCTTGAAGCGAAACGGCGGCGCGCTGTAAGCCCAGGCGCACGCTAGGCCGAACAGGGTCGCGGCAAGCACCCATGGACCGGTTGCCCAGGCAACGGCGATCGAGATGAGCGTCCATAGCAGGGCGATCCGGATGCCCCAGCTCCCCCCGACCCGGCCCGAGGGAATGGGGCGGCCCGGCTCGTTGATTGCATCGACGTGGCGGTCGAACCAGTCGTTCACCGCCTGACTCGTCCCGCATACCAGCGGGCCGGTGATCAGAATGCCCGCGATGAGGAAAGGCCAGCGCCCTTCGACCGAAGCACCCGAGGATACCACGCCGCACATGAAGGCCCACATCGGCGGAAACCAGGTAATCGGCTTGAGCAGTTCGACGACATCGCGCAGCGCCGGAAACGGCGCCGGCGCAGTCGAGACAGCCAAGCGAACCATATCAGGACGCTATGCCTGACAGTCTATGCCGTCAAACTTTTTTGACAGTTCCGGCCCGGCTTGGGTCGATCATTCCGATTCGGTGACGAGATTGCCCAAACCGTAGCGGTGCAGCTTGGAATAGAGGCTCTGGCGGCTGAGCCCGAGAATCTCCGCTGCCGAGGCGCGATTGTCCGACGTGTAGTTGAGCGCCGCTTCGATGCACAATCGTTCGACCAGGTCGGTACTTTCCCGCACGATGTCCTTGAGCGACATGCGCCCGACCAGTTCGGTCAGCTGCTCGACCGAACGCGGTTGTTCGTCGCCCGAGGCTGGCAATGGCTGCAACCGGCGGCCGACTTCGCGGATGACGAAAGCGTAGTGCGGTTCTTCCTCTCCGCTCATCACCGCAGAAACCTCGACCGGCTCGCCTTCGATATTGTCGCCTGCCCCGACCACGGTACTGACATTGCGCGCAAAGCCATGTTTGCCGAGCTGGCCTTCGATCAGCTCGAGGTCGATCCCCGGTCGGCCGAGAAATTCGGACAAGTGCCTGCCGCGGATCTGGTCGATACTCGCCGCATGGGCCAGCTCGACAAAAGCCAGATTCGCCGTAACAATCATCATCCGCGAATCGGTCAGCACAAAGGCATCGGGCATGGCCTCGATCGCAGCAAGCGTGGCCTCGGCCTCCGGTCCTTCGGGCGCGGATTCGCTCGTTACGCGCAACATTATGCATTGTTTTCCGTGCTGGCGGAAGCCGGTAGCCGACAGGGTTACCGCGCTGCCGCCCTTCGCCAGTTTCGCAGTGGTCGGCGAAACCGAGCCAGCCGACAGGGCCGATCCGAGAAAGGCGATCATCCCCTCGCGCGTGGCGCGCGCAAACTGGTTGAGCAATTTGGTTCCGACCAGGTTGCCGGGCTTTTCGCCAAGCAAACGGTGTGCGGCCTGATTTGCCTCCTTGACGCGAGACCCCTCGCTTTCGAGGATCAGCACCGCTTCGGCGGACTGGTCGAACAGCAGACGGTAGCGCGTCTCGATCCGCCGTGTCCGCAAATAGTCGCGCTCGAGCGACTGCTGGGCTTGCAGCAGCCGCTGCTGGAGTCTTGCCGCCTCGCGCAGGTCACGCCCGAATGCGATATGGCGTTCCCCGTCCTTCGACGGAATGACCACATAGCGTACCGGGATATCGCCCGAACCGGTGACATGCGTGATCTGACGCCAATGATGCACGGCTCCCTTGCGGGCACCGGCGAGCATCTCCATGATCTTGGGCCGGCTTTCCACCGTCACCGTGTCGATCCAGTCGCGGCCGATCCATTCCGCAAATCCCGGGAAATCGTCGGGATTGGCCGTGGCATCGAGAATCGATCCGGCACTGTCGATCACCAGCGTCACATCGCCCGCAACCATCGCAAGCATACCGGTGGCTTCGGCATCGAACGCGCCGAAGACGCCATCGGCGTCACCGAAAGGGACCTTGCCCTCGATACTGTGCTTGCGCGTGAGCAAAGTCGCTCCTCCGGTCGTTCAGAGGCATCCGATCGATGGCCTCGCCTCCGCCACAAGCCGTTGGGCCAGTGTCAGTGCCGAGGATGCATCGCTTGCGGTGCCATCCGCGCCAACCCGTCCGACAATGTCCGGATCGGCATTGATTGCCCTGCCACCGATAATTACGCGTGTACCAGAATTGCGCGACACGCCGCGAATTGCCGAGATCAGTTCGGCTATTGAGCCGCTAGGGCAATCGGTGCTGACCGTCAATCCTATCAGATCGAAGCTCCGCTCCGAAATAATATTGAGAAATTCCAATCGTTTCGGTTCGAACAGAACTTCGCTCTGCCATCCTCCGCGAGCAAACACCTCTTCCAGCATCAAACTGCCGAAGCTGTGCTGGTCCCCCGGAAGCGGGCAAAACAGGGCGGTCGACGGAGCGCCCGATCCTCCGAGCCGCACCGGCGAGCGCAGGGTGATTTCGCGCATTACCTCCTGAAGTCGCCACAGACCCATGGTGACATCGACGAAATCACACCGGTCCTCTTCCCACAATTGCCCAAGTCGGCGGGCCGAGGGCGCAAGCAGCTCGACGAAAACCGTCTCGACGCTCACACCGCGTGCCAGGATCAGTTCGACTTGTGCCAGCAACTCATCGGCCTCCAGCTCCAGAGGCAGCGGGGCAAATCGCGCCGCTTCGGCGCCATCGATCATCGAGGTGTCCGGCGTTTTTGCATCGGTACGAGCGATCCTGCTGTCATAGTCGTCACGGTGTGCGAGCAGCAGGCGGGGTATGATCTCGCCCGAGATCAGGCTGCCGAGAGTCGCACCGGATCGGACCGACTCAAAGCGCTTAGTCCCATTTGCATGGCGTTGGCCCGCTCGTCGGCTGGTTTCGATTTGTCCATTGTGCAGCGCGGGCACGCGGCTCTCAGTTCCAGTAGCCATCCAGTACTCTCCCGGTCTGGAATCGGCGCGTATCGCGTCATGCCCGGCCTGTTCCCCCTCACGAGTCCCAAGTTCGGACGAAGCCAGCCTACGCGCAAGAAACCCGTCTGTCCAATAAAGTTGTGTCAAAGTTATTTGTCGTCAAGACAGATTGACACTTGCGGCTTTACCGGCGTAGTCTGCTGATTAATCCAGCGGAGGATAAACGCTAGGAATGGCAGGGGATGATCTCGGACCCCCGGTTGCCGGCAGAAGCCGCGGTCGAGGGGAAAATGGCGCAGCGCTCTATACGGCGGAAGAGCGCAGGCGTCGCGACGAGTCCCCCTGGACCCTTGTGCAAGGCATTCTCGCGCCCATCCAGTTCGTCGTCTTCGCGATCAGTCTGGTGCTGGTGCTGCGCACCTTGTCGACCGGCGAAGGCGCACTGGCGGCGGACCTGTCGATCGTTGCCAAGACCATTCTGCTCTACACCATCATGATCACCGGCTCGATCTGGGAGAAGGACGTCTTCGGCAAATGGCTCTTCGCCCGGCCGTTCTTCTGGGAAGACGTGTTCTCGATGTTGGTGCTGGCGCTGCACACGCTCTATCTCGTGATGCTGCTGGGCGCGATCGGCTCGGTCGAGCAGCGCATGCTGGTCGCGCTCGCAGCTTATGCTTCCTACATTGTAAACGCGGGACAATTCCTCCTGAAGCTGCGTGCTGCGCGATTGCAGTCCCAGCAGATGGCGGTGGCCGGATGAGCGGGACGCTTCCGGCCAATGCGCTCGGCGCGGGCTGCACGCCCGAAACGCATGAGACGGCTCCGCGCGCCATCCTGCGCGAACGCGGGCAGCGCGAAGTCTTCTGCGGATTGACCGGCATCGTCTGGCTCCACCGCAAGATGCAGGATGCCTTCTTCCTCGTGGTCGGATCACGCACCTGCGCCCACCTGCTGCAAAGCGCGGCGGGCGTGATGATCTTCGCCGAGCCGCGCTTCGCCACGGCGATCATCGAGGAGCGCGATCTCGCCGGGATGGCCGATTGCCAGGACGAGCTCGACCGGATCGTCAACCGGCTGCTCGCCCGTCGCCCCGAAATCCGTACGCTGTTCCTGGTCGGCTCGTGCCCGTCGGAAGTGATCAAACTCGACCTGTCCAAAGCAGCCCAGCGACTCGGGGCAAAACATGCGTCGCAGGTCCGCATCCTCAACTATTCGGGCAGCGGGATCGAGACGACCTTTACCGAAGGCGAGGATGCCTGCCTCGCGACGCTGGTACCCGAGATGCCCCCGGCATCCGCCGATTTCCCGGCCCAGCTCCTGATCGTCGGCGCGCTCCCGGATATCGTCGAGGACCAGTTCCTGCGCCTGTTTGCCGAACTGGGCATCGAGCGCGTGGGATGCCTTCCAGCGCGCACCGCCGCCGGCCTGCCGACGGTCGGTCCCAACACGCGGTACCTGCTCGCCCAGCCGTTCCTCACCGAAACCGCGCGCGCACTGGAAGATCGCGGCGCGATCCGCCTCGATGCGCTGTTTCCCTTCGGAGCAGAGGGCACAACCGACTGGCTTCGCGCGGCAGCCCGGGCGTTCGGTGTCGACGAAATGCATTTCAACCGGGTGGTCGCCCCCGGCCGCGAGCGCGCCAAACGCGCGATCGAGCACAGCCGCGAGCGGCTCGAAGGCAAGCGGATCACCTTCCTGCCCGATTCGCAGCTGGAGGTGCCGCTGGCACGTTTCCTCAGCACCGAGCTGGGCATGATCCCGGTCGAGGTCGGCACGCCCTATCTCCACCGCGACCACACCGCGCGCGAGCTGGCGCTCCTGCCGCCGGAAACGCGCATC
>JBGSPZ010000360.1:0-3534 GCA_041738375.1 Parerythrobacter sp.
CGCCGGCGGCGAGCATCGCGTCCGAACCGATCACCGCCTTGTTCATCGCGACCGCCCCGAGCCCGACGAACCCGCGATCATGGATCACGCAGCCGTGGACCATCGCCATATGGCCGATCAGCACATCGTCGCCGATGATCAGCGGCGAGCCGTCGGGGTCGCCTGGGCGCGGCGGATCGCAATGGAGCACGCTGCCGTCCTGCACGTTCGAACGCTCGCCGATGACGATCCGGCTGACATCGGCGCGCAGCACGCAGTTGTACCAGATCGACGACCCGGCCCCGATCGTCACGTCGCCCAATATGGTGCAGCCGGGCGCGATGAAGGCACTGTCGTGGATCTGCGGGGTCTTGCCGTGGATCGGGACGATATTCACGCCGGGGCGATGGATGGTCATGGGCGGCTCCTGTGCCAGGTCTCGGCGTCGATGCTGTAGAGGATCGTCGTGCGGTCCTCCGGCGGATAGGCAGGATCGTCGAAATCGAGATCCTCGCGCCGCCGCATGCCGAGTTTTTCCATCAGCTGCCAGCTCGGCACATTGGAATGGCTGGTCAGCGCGACGATGAACGGCGCGCCGACACGGCCGAAGCCCCAGTCGAGCACCGCGCGCACGGCCTCTTCGGCATAGCCCCTACGCCAGCGGTCCTCGCGCACCAGCCAGCCTACTTCGTGATCGCCGGGGTTGCGCGCGAGCGGGTTGTCCACCCGCTTGAGGCCGCAATGGCCGACCATCTCGCCGCTCGCCTTCTCGATCATGAACAGGAAGCTGAAGCCTTCCTTCGCGTAGAGCGCCATCGACTTCGCGTGCTTGGCCTCGATCTCGTGCAGTTCCTTCACCCCGCCGAGCCGCGCCATAACCGCCGGCGTATTGAGCAGGCGGTCCTGCAGGGCCGCGTCGCCCGGATCGATCGTGCGCAGCACCAGCCGCTCGGTCTCGGCGACGATGTCAGCCATGACGAACCTCGTAGACGACGTGGCGCTTGAGCGGACTGCCCTCGGCCACGCCGGGATGGTCGAAATCCAGGCCGGGCCGATAGCGCATACCCAGCCTCTCCATCAATGCGCGGCTGCGCTCGTTGATTTCGGCGGTGATGGCGACTACCGGCTCGGAAGGAAAGTTCTGCCGAGCCCACGCGAGCGAAGCCCGCGCCGCCTCCAGCGCATATCCCTGCCGCCAGCAATCGCTCGCCAGTCGCCAGCCGATCTCGAGCGCGCCTACGATCGGTTCCTCATGACCGCGATCCAGCCCGCAGAATCCGATCACGCGGCGATCCTCCCGCCTCTCCATCGCCCAGTAGGTGTAGCCGCCATTTCGCCGCGCGCGGGCCTGGAGATCGGCGATCAGCTCGGTGGTATAGTCCATCTCCCGAAGCGGGCCGAGCGTGGCCATCACTTCCGGGTCGCAATGCAGGCGATGGAAGTCCTCTGCATCTTCCCCACGCCAGTCGCGCAGGATCAGGCGCTCGGTTTCGAGGCAAAAGCCGTCGGTCATGCCGCGCCCCATTCGGCCTTGCCGATGGAATAGACGATGATCGTCGGATCCTCGGCATCGAAGTCGGTGCTGGCGAAGTCGAGATCCTCGCGTCGCCGCATGCCGAGGCGCCTCATCAGGCCCCAGCTCGGTGTATTGCGATTCACAGTGAAGGCGACCACCTCGTCCGCGCCGAACCGTTCGAAGGCGGCATCGAGCGCCGCGGTGGCAGCCTCTTTCGCGTAGCCCTGGCCCCAGCAGTCCTCGCGAAATCGCCAGCCGACCTCCATCAGCCCCATCGGTCCGCCCGGCTGGTTGGAGCGCTTGAGGCCGCAGAAGCCGAGAATTGCGCCGTCAACCCGGCGCTCGGCCGCCCAGAAGCAGAACCCGTTGGCGGCGTGGCATGCTTCCACCCGCGCGCGCTGCTTCGCTTCGCCGTCTTGGTCGAATACTCCGCCGAGCCAGCGCATCACAGCCGGGGTGTTGGTGACGCGGAAGAACGCAGGCCAGTCCTCCGCCCGCCAATCGCGCAGGACGAGGCGCTCGGTCTCGAGGCGAAACCCGCAGGACATAGGTCAGGCGCCGAGGAGCCGCGCGGCGAGAGGTGCATGGTAGGTGAGCACGCCGCTCACCCCCGCACGCTTGAAACCGAGCAGCTTTTCCATCAGCAGCGCATCGCGATCCGCGACCCCTGCCGCCGCGCCCGCTTCGATCAGCGCATATTCGCCGCTGACCTGGTAGGCGAAGATCGGCACGCCGAACTGCTGCTTGGCGCGCCAGATGATGTCGAGATAGGCGAGGCCCGGCTTGACCATCACGCTGTCTGCGCCCTCGGCAATATCCAGCGCGATCTCGCGCATAGCCTCGTCGCCGTTTGCCGGATCCATCTGGTAGCTCTTCTTGTCGCCTTTCAGCAGGCCCCCGCTGCCGACCGCATCACGAAACGGACCATAGAAGGCCGAGGCATATTTGGCCGAGTATGCCATGATCTGGACATTGGGATGCCCGTTCATTTCGAGCGCCATACGGATCGCTCTCACCCGCCCGTCCATGATGTCCGAGGGGGCAATAATGTCCGCTCCGGCGTCCGCCTGGTTGACTGCCTGGTCGACCAGAACCGCCACCGTATCGTCGTTGACGACGTAACCGCTGGCATCGAGCAGCCCGTCCTGCCCGTGGCTGGTGTAGGGATCGAGCGCGACATCGGTCAGGATGCCGATATCGCCGCCGCAGGCATCGCGCACCGCCTTGATCGAGCGGCACATCAGATTGTCCGGGTTGAGCGCCTCCTTGCCGTCATCCGAGCGCAGCCCGGGCTGGGTGTTGGGGAACAGCGCGATGCAGGGAATGCCCAGCGCGACCGCTTCCTTGGCGCGCGCGACAATCCCGTCGACCGACCAGCGCGAGACGCCCGGCAGGCTGCCGATCGGTTCTTCGGTTCCCCGGCCATCGGTGATGAACAGCGGCCAGATCAGATCGGCCGGTGTCATCACCGTTTCGCGGTGCATCGCGCGGCTCCAGGCGCTGGCGCGGGTGCGCCGCAGGCGGGTGTTGGGAAAACTGCCAGTCATGCGGCGAGTGTGTGCCGCAAATGGGGCGAGGGTTCAATCGCCGTTCGGATCAGCCAGGGTTGCGCGGCCGGTCGAGCTTGTCGATTTCGCGCACCGGCTCTTCCGAGGCAGTCTCGGTCGAGGACTTCTGGAGTTCCGCCAGGGCAGCGCCGGGTTCGACCGTCCGGAGTCTGGTCAGCGAATCGCGGAACCGGCGTAGTTCCTCGCCGCTCAGCTGGGCGCGGGTGACGAACTGCACGCTTGCAGGATCGACCGCGCGGCCATTGCGGTACATTTCATAATGCAGATGGGCTCCGGTCGATAGGCCGGTCGAGCCGACATAACCGATTACCTGCCCGCGGCTCACCCGCTGCCCGCTGCGCACCGCCATCCGGCTCATGTGGCAATAGCGTGTCTGCAGCCCGCCGCCGTGATCGATCCGGACCGCATTGCCGCATCCGCCCATCCGGCCGGACGCGTTCACCGTGCCATCGGTCACCGCGACGATCGCGG
>JBGSPZ010000383.1:0-8384 GCA_041738375.1 Parerythrobacter sp.
GCAGGTCGGCGAACTGCGAGCGCGCAACGCCCGCCTCAACGTGATCGCCCCGGCGTCGGGCTACGTGCTCGAACGCAATGTCGAACTCGGCCAGATCGTCAGCGCCGGATCGCCACCGCTGTTCCGCATCGCCCAAGGCGGGGAAATGGAACTCGAGGCCAGGCTGGGCGAGGACGACCTTGCCCAGCTGGCGACCGGGGTCGCGGCGGTCGTGGTCCCCGCCGGGACGACCAAGGAATTCTCCGGCCAGGTGTGGCAGCTTGCGCCCACGATCGATCCGAACAGCCGTCAGGGAACGGCGCGGATCGCGCTCTCCTACGCGCCAGGCCTTCGCCCCGGGGGTTTCGCGACGGCGACCATCAAGAGCGGCACGCTGGTGGCGCCGCGCCTGCCCGAATCCGCCGTCCTTTCGGACGACAAGGGCAGCTACGTCTATGTCGTCGACAAGGACAACAAGGTTGTCCGGCGCAACATAACGCTGGGCTCGGCGGTTCCCGGCGGGATCATCGTGACCAAGGGGCTGACCGGTAAGGAGCGCATAGTGGTTCGCGCGGGCGGCTTCCTCAACCCTGGCGAGACCGTCAAGCCGCAGGTCGAGAAGAGCGGCGATTTGTGATCGGAGCCCGGCTATGCCTCGGTTCCGTAAGTCCATGCTGGAGTAGATAGTGCGCAATATTTCCGTCTGGTCGATCAGGAATCCGGTCATTCCGCTGGTGTTTTTCACCGCGCTCCTGTTCGCCGGGCTGCTCAGCTTTGCGCGGATGGATGTGGTGAACAACCCGGACATCGAGTTCCCGGGCGTGAGCGTCTCGATCATCCAGCCGGGCGCCGCACCGACCGAGATCGAGAACCAGATCACGCAGCGCGTCGAATCCGCAGTCCGTTCGCTGGAGGGCGTGCGCACCATTTCCTCGACCGCCAGCGAAGGCGCATCGAACACCTTCGTCGAATTCCAGGTAGGCACCGACGTCAATGCGGCGGTTTCGGAGGTGAAGAACGCGGTCGATTCGGTGCGCGGGAGCCTGCCCGACGGCATTCTCGAGCCGCGCATCAGCAAGGCAGAAATTTCCGGCGGCTTCCTCGGCATTTTCGCGGTCGAGGCCGACGACATGACGATCGAGCAGCTAAGCTGGTTCATCGACGATACCGTCGCCAAGCAGTTGCTTTCGGTCGAGGGCATGGCGCAGGTCAACCGGTTCGCCGGGGTCGATCGCGAGATCGAGGTGCTACTCGATCCGTCGCGAATGCAGGCGCTCGGCGTGACCGCAGGCCAGATCAATGCGGTTATCCGGCAAGACAATCTCGACGCCGGCGGCGGCGCCACCGAAGTCGGCGGGACCAAGCAATCGGTCCGTGTGCTTGGCGGGACGGAGACGGCGCTGGAGCTGGCGCAGCGGCAGATCCGGCTCGGTAACGGCGAGTCGATCCGGCTGAGCGACATCGCGACGGTTCGCGATGGCTACTCCGAGCGGACCTCGATCAGCAAGGTGAAGGATCGCGAAGTGGTGAACTTCGCGATCTCGCGTTCGCGCGGGGCATCCGATGTCACGGTCTACGACGCGGCCAAGGAAGTCATCGCCGGGATCGAGGCGGACAATCCCGGGGTTCGCTTCATCCCGCTGTTCAACACGGTCAAATATACCGAGGACCAGTACGAAAGTTCGATCGCGGCGATGATCGAGGGCGCGATCCTCGCGGTCGTGGTGGTGTTCTTCTTCCTGCGCGACTGGCGCGCGACGGTGATCTCCGCGATCGCCATCCCGCTGTCCGCCATCCCGACCTTCTGGTTCATGGATCTGCTCGGGTTCAACCTCAACCAGATGTCGCTGCTCGCGCTCGGGCTGGTGGCGGGCGTGCTGGTCGACGATGCGATCGTCGAGATCGAGAATATCGTCAGGCACATGCGAATGGGCAAGAGCGCCTACCAGGCGTCGATAGACGCTGCCGACGAGATCGGCCTCGCGGTGGTGGCAACCTCGTTCTGTATCGTCGCGGTGTTCCTGCCGGTCGGGCTGATGCCGGGCATCACCGGCCAATTCTTCAAGAACTTCGGCCTGACCGTGGTCGCCGCCGTGCTGATGAGCCTCGCGGTGGCGCGCGCGATCACCCCGATGATGGCGGCCTATTTCCTCAAGGCCAAGGGCCATGCGGAGCACGGCGAAGGCCCGTGGATGGACCGCTACATGCGGGTGCTCGAATGGTCGCTCGACGATTCGAAGATGAAGCGGGTGCGCAGCGGCTTGCCGGGTATCCGTCGCCGCTACGTCTATGTTCCGTTTCTGATTCTTTTGCTGATCGTGCTCGTGGTGCTTTCCGGCATGGTGGTGATGAACGGATACAGCGCCCTGTCGGCCCTCGAACTGCCCAAGAAGGTTGCCGATTCGATCATCGCGCAACCCGAATCCGGGTGGTGGATCCTGGTCGATCGGCCACTGGAGCTGATCCAGCTCTTGTTCGTGATGCTGCTCGGTTTCCTTGCCGGTCTGCTGCTGGTCAAGTTTGTCGGTCTCCTGGCGCGCCTCTTTGGCAGCCGCATGCGCGATGCCTGGCGCTATCTCGAGGCGCGCTTCCTCGATCACCGCGTGTGGATGATCTGCCTTGGTTATTTCTCGTTCCTGCTCACCATCCTGCTGTTCGGCAACACGCCGTTCCAGTTCCAGCCGGAAACCGACGAAGACAACAGCCGGATCGAGATCGAATTCGTCCCTGGCACGACGCTGGAAACAGCCGAAAAGACCGCCGACGCCGTCGCCGACCTGATGTACGAGCAGCCCGAGGTCGAGCGGGCGCTGACTCGTGTGCGCGAGGCCAATGCGACGATCTACATCACGCTCAAGGCTGACCGCGCCCGCAAATCCTACGAATTCGAACGCGCCCTTGCCCCCGAGCTGGCCAAGTTCCCCGATGCGCGGGTCCGTTTCCAGTCGCAGGGCGGCCCCGGCGGGCCGGGCAGTGGCCGCGATCTGACGATCATGCTCGCAGGCTCCAACCCCGAGCTGCTCAACGCAACGGCTTCCAAGCTGGTCGAAGAAATGAAGGGCGTCGAATCGATCGTCGCGCCGCGCATCACCGCCGACATTCCGCGCCCCGAAATCATCGTCCGCCCGCGCCCCGACCTCGCGGCCGATCTTGGCGTTACGACCGCGTCGCTCAGCCAGGCGATCCGTATCGCAACCATCGGCGAGACCGAGCAGAGCGCTGCCAAGTTCTCGCTCTCGGATCGGCAGATCCCGATCGCGGTCAAGCTGCCCAAGAGCTCGCGCCGCGATATCGAGACCATCGCCAACCTGCCCGTTCCGACTGCCAACGGTGCCTCGGTGCCGCTTGGACGGGTGGCCGATATCTCGTTCGGCTCAGGGCCGACGTCGATCCAGCGCTACAACCAGAACCGCCGGGTGTTTATCGGTGCCGATCTGGCCGAAGGTGTGCTGCGCGGCAATGCGACGGCGGAAGTCGATGCCCTGCCCACGCTCGCGAATTTGCCGCAGGGCGTGATCCGCGATGCGGTTGGCGAAGATGAATTGCAGGCCGAACTGCTGACCAACTTCCAGATCGCGCTGATCTCGGGCATCCTGCTCGTTTTCGCGACGCTGGTGCTGCTCTACAAGCGGCTGATGAGCCCGATCGTCAACATGTGCTCGTTGTTGCTGGCACCGCTCGGCGGCATCTTCCTCGTCTTCATGTTCGGCCAGCCGCTGTCCTTCCCCGTGCTCATCGGGGTGCTGCTGCTGCTCGGCATCGTCTCGAAGAACTCGATCCTGCTGATCGACTTCGCGATCGAAGCGATGGCGGAAGGCAAGGAGAAGTTCGAAGCGATCATGGATGCCGGCCACAAGCGTGCGCAGCCGATCGTTATGACCACGGTTGCGATGACTGCGGGCATGGTGCCGACCGCCCTGTCGCTCTCGGGCGATGGTGCGTGGCGCGCGCCGATGGGCACGGTGGTGATCGGCGGGTTGATCCTGTCGACGGTGCTGACGCTGCTGATCGTCCCAGCGGGCTTCAGCCTGGCCGACAGCCTCGAGAAGCGCATGGGCCCGTGGATGCGGCAGCGTTTCCTGACCTATCGCCCAGGGGACGATGGCAAGTCGGCACCGCCCACTCCAGAGCCGCAGCCCGAAGGTCCCGCACCGGTTCCCGCCAGCCGCATCCCGCCGGACGGCCATCCGGCGGAGTGACCGGCGCGAAGGCTTCGGCTCCGGAGATGACCGGCAACCGACTTCCTCCCGACCGGGCGCGGCGGATGCGCTGGACCGCGACCCTGATGCTGGTGGCGATGGCAGTGCTGTTCGTCGCCACCAAACAGGTGCTCGATCAGCATCCGGCGTGGGGCTACGTCCATGCCTTTGCCGAGGCCGCGATGGTCGGCGGGTTGGCGGACTGGTTCGCGGTCACCGCGCTGTTCCGCCATCCGCTTGGCATCCCGATCCCGCACACCGCGATCATCCCGGCCAATAAGGACCGGATTGCCGACACAATGGCCCAGTTCCTGCGCGAAAATTTCCTCATCCCTACAGTGGTCGCGCGGCGGATGCGGAACATGAACATTGCAGGGGCGGCGGGCGATTTCCTCGTCGCACCGCAGGGGGAAACCCGCTCGCGCATCACCGGCGGCGCGGCGGAGCTGATCGCTGAAGTTCTCGAATCGCTCGATCCGGCGAGGCTCGGCACGCAGGTGCGTGCGGGCCTCAAGGTCCAGCTGGCCAAGCTCGAGGTCGCCCCGCTGCTCGGGCGGATGCTGGAGGGGGCGATTGCCGACGGCAAGCACCTGCCGCTGATGGACGGGATCATCCGCTGGACCGGGCTGACGCTGGAAGACAACGAGGAAACCGTACGCGAAATCATCAAGTCGCGCGCCAACAGCGTCCTGCGCTGGACCGGGCTCGACGAACGCATCTCCAACTCGGTGCTCGACGGTCTCTACCGCCTGCTGGCCGAGGTGCTGGTCGATCCCGAGCATCCGCTGCGGCACAAGGTCGAAGAGGGGATGGAGACGCTGGCGCAGGACCTGCAGCACGATCCTGCAACGCGCGAACGGGTCGAGACCCTCAAGCGCCAGATGCTCGAAGACCCCGCGCTTGCCGAATGGTGGATGGGGGTGTGGGAACGGATCCGCCAGTCGCTGATCCGCCGCGCGCGCGACCCCGAAAGCGCGCTCGGCGGCGAACTGCGCCTGAGCCTCGCCGAACTGGGCGAAGCCCTGAAGGCCGACCCGCGGCTACAGGCCCAGGTCAACCGCTTCGCCCGCCGCACAGCGGTCGGCATCTCCAGCCGCTACGGCGACCAGATTGTCCAGCTGGTGTCGGAAACCGTAAAGCGCTGGGATGCCCGCACGATCACCGACCGGGTCGAAGGCGCGGTCGGCCGCGACCTGCAATTCATCCGCATCAACGGCACGTTGGTCGGCGGTCTGGTCGGCGTGACGATCCACGCGGTGGACGGGTGGATCTAATGTGGGTCAGGCATCAGAAACCGGGCCGAATTGCGATAGAATGAAGCAATCGGCTTACCATCCCGATCAAGCGCCGGTTCGAACTTGGCCCGTTGCGAAATCTTTTCACACACAATCTTGTCGAAACTCTCTGGCCGGGTCGATCTCTGGATGTGGCAACCTGTGACCTTGCCCGAAGGATCGACATCGAGCCGGAACTGCACAATTCCTTGATCACCGCGACGTATAAGTCCGATCGGATAGTCGCTGTTGGTCAACCATCCGCCCGGACTATTCTTGGGAATCGGCAACCGGGTCAGGCTGCGGTGGGCCTCGACGTCGATGTTCCAGTGCGAAACAAGTTCCTCGGTGCAGTTTTGCAAAGCCTTCATCGCCTGGCCGAATTGAGGCAGTTCTAGCACGAGTCTGTGACCTCCGCGCCGCTCGAACGCCACCCATTCGATGGCTGCAAACTGTTCATCGGTGACATAGTGAGCGAAGATCCGCGGATCGATGAAGTCTGCGTATTTGTCCTTGTCGGCCATCTTTGCAAAAGCGACTTCCGCAGTCTTCGCGGTGGGATAGGCCGTGTTGAAAATCAACGCAGGTCCGAATTCCGCAAGTTCACCGAGCACCGGCTCATACTCGTACGCGGTGTCCTGAATTCCGAATTGCACGAGTGTTTCCGATTGAGGTGCCTTGCCGATTGCGCTCCCCGCAACGACCATATGGAATCGATCGCCCGGGCCGTACCGTTCGAGATAGAAAGCCACACGATCTTCGCCCTCGCCGAACAGTCGGGCAAGACGGCAACTGTCGTCCGCATAGTCCATGTGCCAGGTCCCGGTCGGGGACAACATCACGGTCTTTGCTTCGACCGTGTTCGGGATCGACAGCACGAGAGCGGCTGTGCCGCAAACTACCGCCGCCCTGAAATTGGACATGACCTTTCCCATGGTCGCAAACATCGCCGGAAAACCGATGCGATTCAAGCGCTCAAAGCTTCCCGGTCAACTCCGGCACGTTCTTGGACAAGCCAATATCCGCGACATGGAAGATGGTAGCGTCTTCGTCCTTGGTGATCGCGATGATTGCATTCGAAGACCTCATCCCAGCAAGGTGTTGGATCGCGCCTTGGATGCCGATCACGATATGGACTTCCGGCGCTATGATTCCGTCAGTTTGCGGTTGTTGGTTGTCGACCTGATCAGGGGATCTGGAAACGCACGCGGTTGGAATAGTAGGACGCAACCGGTCTGCCTTCGGCATCAAGTGCGGGGTTGAACCGCGCCCGTTGGAGCAAGGCAAGGCAAACAATGTCATCGAACATCTGCGGCCGGTTCGATGACTTGATATGGCAGTTGGTCGCGACGCCATTGGCATCGACCGTGAGCCGGAAGTCGACGATGCCCTCCATCCCTCTCTGGACCAGATCGCGCGGGTAGTCGCTGGATCGAACCCAGTCCCCGGGGTTGTTGCTCGGTTGGGACGCCCTCCATTTCCCGCCGGACGCCCGTCCGGCGCTGTACAGCTTCTTCTCCAGCTCGGCGGCGCATAGGGACAGACGTGACAAGGGCTCGCCCATCGATCCGAGCGCCAAGGCAAAGGGATCGATCACGGCGCGCGAAATGACGAGGCTGTCGATGGCCGACTCGCGTTCGGGACCGATTATCCCGGCCTTCCCGCTTTCCGCCTGATCCGCAGATGCAGGGGCCAGCAGCACGCCATAAAGGACGATGGCCGGTTGTCCGCTGGTCGTCTTGTTGATGACAAAACCGCGATGGCTGGTTTGCTCGTTGGGTCCGAACTGGATGCCGATAACGCTCCCATAGGGGCTGCGCACCGGACGGCCCGAAATGCTCAGGGTGAAGCGAGGCTCGCTGTCGCCTTGCCCGATTCGCAATTCGGTCGCATTTTCGCCTTCACCGAACGCGCGATGCAAAGTGCACCGGTCGCCATACCGCAGCAGCTTCCAGTCTGTCGCCGGTTGCAACGTAAACTCGGGATTGGCCTGCTGCGCCGTCGCAACGCTCGACGAACAAACAAGGGCGACAGCGCAAGTAAACGCTGTCGCCCGAGCAATTGAGTTCCGGTTGGTCATGGCTGCATATTAGCAAGCCGAAACCATTGGGCAAGTTGTCGTCAAAGCTTGCCCGCAAGCTCCGGCACAATCTTGAACAGATCGCCGACCAGGCCGATATCCGCGACCTGGAAGATCGGGGCGTCTTCGTCCTTGTTGATCGCGATGATGGTCTTGGAATCCTTCATCCCCGCCAGATGCTGGATCGCGCCCGAGATGCCGATCGCGATATAGACTTCGGGAGCGACGATCTTGCCGGTCTGGCCGACCTGGTAATCGTTGGGGACATAGCCCGCATCGACCGCCGCGCGGCTCGCGCCCACGCCTGCGCCGAGCTTGTCGGCCAGCGGGATGATCACTTCCTCGAAGGTCGCGCTGTCCTTCAGCGCGCGGCCGCCCGAGACGATGACCTTGGCGCTGGTCAGTTCGGGGCGCTCGCTCTTGGCTATCTCCGAGCCAACGAAGCTGGAGAGGCCCGAATCGCCCGGTCCGCTGACCGCTTCGACCACGCCCGATCCGCCTTCACTCGCTGCCTTTTCGAATGCGGTCCCGCGCACGGTAATGACCAGCTTGGCATCCGAGCTTTCGACGGTGGCGATGGCGTTGCCCGCGTAGATCGGGCGGGTGAAGGTCTTCTCGCCCTCGACGCTCATGATCTCCGAGATCTGCATCACATCGAGCAGCGCGGCAACGCGCGGGGCGATGTTCTTGCCGGTGGTGGTGGCGGGGCAGACGAAGGCGTCGTGATCCGCCATAAGTTGCGCCGCAAGCGGAGCGACATTTTCGGCCAGCTGGTGCGCATAGGCGGCATCGTCGGCGAGATGGACCTTGCCGGCACCCGCGATCTTCGCCGCCGCATCGGCCGCGCCGGCG
>JBGSPZ010000007.1:0-12110 GCA_041738375.1 Parerythrobacter sp.
CACGCTGCCGCGCTTGGGGACGGCCTCGAGTTCTTCCTTCAAGCGCCCAAGTCGCTCGGCGGCGGCGCGCTGTTCGGGATCGGGGCGCAACTCGCCGTTCGCGACCATCGCCTCATAGCGGGCGATCACGCGGCTCATCGCGGCAGGAATTTCCTGACGATGCCGGAGAACGACGCGACGATCTCGGCCTCGCCATCCTGCTCGACGGTGCCGCGCACGAAAACCAGTTTGCCGGTCTCGCGCATGATTTCGGTCACCGCATCGAGCGGCTTGTCGCTTTTGCCGGCTCCGGTGAACTGGGTGGACAGCTCGAGTGTGACCGAAGGCCCGGCATTGCCGGTGCCGAGCGTATGCATGGTGGTGAACAGCGATATGTCGATCAGCGCCAGCGTCACTGCGCCATGGATGATGCCTTGCAGGTTTTCGTGCTTGCGCTCGGGAAACATGCGCAGGCGGCTCTTGCCGTCCTCGATCCGGGTGATGAGCCTGCCCATCACCGCGCCGTTGAACAGCGTCGGGTCCTTCAGGTTCCAGTGCTTCCAGCCCGGATTTTCGGGGTCCGGGCTGTGATCGAATACGTCTTCGGAAAGCGCCACGTCAGATCGCGCGTTCGGCCATCATCTTCTTGGTTTCGGCGATGGCCTTGGCCGGGCTGAGACCCTTGGGGCAGACGTTCGCGCAGTTCATGATGGTGTGGCAGCGATAGAGCCGGAACGGATCTTCCAGCGCGTCGAGCCGTTCGCCGGTCATCTCGTCGCGGCTGTCCGCCAGCCAGCGATAGGCCTGCAGCAGGATCGCCGGACCAAGGAACTTGTCGCTGTTCCACCAGTAGCTCGGGCACGAGGTCGAGCAGCAGGCGCACAGGATGCACTCATACAGCCCATCAAGCTTCTCGCGCTGTTCGGGCGATTGCAGCCGTTCCTTGCCGCTGGGGGTCGGCGTCACCGCCTGCAGCCACGGCCGGATCGAGGCGTATTGCGCATAGAAGTGGGTGAAATCGGGTACCAGATCCTTGATCACGTCCATATGCGGCAGCGGGGTGATGCGCACTTCACCCGACTTGAGATCCTCGATCGCGGTGGTGCAAGCGAGACCGTTCTTGCCGTTCATATTCATCGCGCAGGAGCCGCAGATCCCCTCGCGGCAGGAGCGGCGGAAGGTCAGCGTCGGGTCGACCTCGTTCTTGATCTTGATCAGCGCATCGAGCACCATCGGGCCGCAGGCATCGAGATCGAGTTCGAAAGTGTCGTAGCGCGGGTTTTCGCCGCTGTCCGGATCGTAGCGATAGATCTTGAACTTGCGCAGCTTGCCGCCGCCCTCGGCCGAATGGGTGCGGCCCTTGCCGGTGATCTTCGAGTTCTTCGGGAGGGTGAAAGTCGCCATGGTCCGCCGAGTCCTGTTGCTTCGCCCAACTGTCTAGCGCTTCGCGCCGCGAGAGCAAGGCCGCGAAGGTGCAAGTCTTGCACGGCCCGATCGGCTTCTTGCATCGAAGCGGGGATGGCCCAATTGGAAGATATGGACGGTAGAGGACAGCAGATTGGCGCTTGGCCGCAATGTGCGGCGATTTTCGGGGCATCGGGAGGGATCGGCTCGGCGCTGTGCAGTGTCCTTGCCGCGCGGGGTGTAGCGACATTCCACGCCGGCAGCCGGAGCGGCCGCGTGCCGCACGACCCGGCGATCCGTTCGTTCAGCTTCGATCTCGTGGATGAACGTTCGATCTCGGCAGCCGCCGATGCCATGCGCGACACGCCGCCTGATCTGGTGATTGTGGCGAGCGGTGTCCTGACCCTGCCCGACGGGACCGGGCCGGAACGCAGCTACAAATCGCTCGATCCGGGCATCATGGCGCAGCTGTTCGCCGCCAACACCATCGGTCCGGCACTCATCGGCAAGCACATGCTCCCGCTCTTGCCCCGCGACCGGCGAGCTGTCTTTGCAGCCTTGTCGGCCAGGGTCGGATCGATCGGGGACAACCGGATCGGCGGATGGCACAGCTACCGCGCGAGCAAGGCGGCGCTCAACATGCTGATCAGGAATTTCGCGATAGAGCTGGCGCGGACCCACAAGCAGGCGATCGTCGCGGGCCTGCACCCCGGCACGGTCGATACTGCGCTGAGCGAGCCGTTCCAGGCGAACCTGAAGGAAGGGCAGCTGACCCCGGCGGAAGATGCAGCGCTTAATTTGCTGCGGGTTTTCGACGGCCTCCAGCCGGCCGACAGCGGAAAGGTCTTCGACTGGAGGGGGGATGCAATCCCGGATTAGCTGGCGGTCACGGGTTTGCGCTTGGGCAGCAGCTCTTCGCACACGGCATAGGTCCGCTCGTTGTCGACGTCGATGGCGAGGCCGCCGTCGGCGAAGAATGTCGCTTCCATGATGATGCCGAACCGCTTGCCGACGCGGCGGATGGCGCCGGGAGCGGAGACGAGCTTGAGGCCCATCAAAGCGATGTTGAACTGGCCGAAGGCGCGGATCATCCGGTCGCGGTTCTTCTGGAACTGCCCGCCCTCTCGGAACGCCTCGGCGGCGGCGAAGGCCTTGCGGTTGGCCAGCCCGTAGATGTTGCAATTGGCATAGCCGCCGTCGCGGAACTGGTAGAAGTTGCGCTGACCTTCCAGATGGGCGGCGCGGACATCCTCCGCCCGCGCAAGCGCAAGCGTCGCATCGGCGCGCGCCATTGTCGCCCTAACCTGTTCGAAGCCGTCCTCGCTCAGCAGTACGTTGTCGGCGGTGGTGATGATAAAGGGACCTTCGTCGTCTTTCGCCGCAGCGGTCACGCTGTCGACAAGCCCGGGATGCGAATCCACGAAAGCGATCGGAGTGCCGCAGTCCGCATACCGCCCGAGCAATGTGCCCACTTCGGTCTGCGCCTCCGGCTCGATCGAGATGCGGATTTCGGACAGGTTGTTGCGTGATGTGATCGTGTCGAGCACCCACTCGATCAGCGGCCGCCCGCAGATCGGCGCGAGGCATTTGTGCGAGACCCCGGCGCGCTCGGCCAGCGGGTTGCCCACCCCGGCGCGCTGCGCGGCGAGGATGATGACTATGGTCGGTCGGTCGCTCAAGGCTTACTCCATCAATCCGTGGCGACGCAGGCTTTCTGCCAGGATCGTTTCGACCAGCTGTTCCTGCGTGTAGCCGGCCAGAACCGCCGCGCGGCCGAAAACCTTCTCGGACCACAGATTGCAGTTGAGGTTGAGCTCGAGGAAAGTGATTTCGCCGGTTTCTTCGTTCACGCGGAATTCGAACCGGCCATAATCGAACGGGCGGTAATCCTCCCACGCCAGCCGCGTGTAGTCGGCGATTCGCGCAATCATCGCTTCGTCCTCGAACGGGTCAAGCGAATACTTCTGGCTCCGGTCGACCAGATCGCGCTTTTCCTGATAGGTCCGCAGATGCGACGGGTCGGCCTGGCGGAAGATGAGCATCGGCAGGATATGCGGCTCGCCGTCGATTGTCACCACCGGCACCTCGACATCGCTGCCGTCGATAAAGGGTTCGACGATGGCATCGTGGCCGAGGTCGTGCACCCCGTCCACGGCGGCCTTGACGCTGTCCCAGTCGGTCGCGTCATGCACGCCCCAGCTGGCGCTCGAATTGTTCGGCTTGACCACGAAGCGGGTACCTTCGGGGCATCTGACCGCGTCGATCGGTGCATCACGGCGGTAGATCGCCCAAGGCGCGGTCGGCACGCCGGCATTGCGCACCGCCATCTTGGCCAGGTGCTTGTCGTCCGACAGGCCGCGAACGATCGGGCTGGCCCCGAGGTAGGCGATCCCGGCACGCTCGCACAGCAGCGGGCACAGCATTTCCGAATTGAAGAACCCCGCGCGGTTGAGCAGCGGGAAGACGAAATCGACATCGGGCTTGTCCCACAGGATGTCGAAATTGTTGGAGATGGTCAGATTGAGGCCGAGGCTGCTCAGCACCTGCGACATTTCGCGATGGTACTTCGCATGGTTGCCGTCTTCAGGATTGCCGGTGCCGTCCCAAAGCGCGTTCTTAGCAAGGAAAAGCACTCGCAGCCGCTGTCTCACGGCAGCGGGAATTGTCTTTGGAGCAGGAAAGTCGGACACGAACGGCGACCCTTCGAATTTGTCGTGGACCGGCCCCTTAATTCCGCTATGCGCCAAATGAAACCATAATACGGGCGGGGCAAAAAAAAGGGTCGCATATGCAGCCGCTAAACACCACGGCATCGGGTGCCACCGAATTGCTGTCGTCAGGCGGCGATGCACGGATCCTTCTCGATCCGGACTCCGGTCTCAACCAGTATCATTCAACGCCCTATCCGCGCGATGTGATCGCCTATGCCTCTTCGACAGCGAACGATACCAGCGCTGATGCCTTCGCGCGGGTGTTGGAACTGACCGAGGCGGGACTGGATGAATACCCGGGCGCACTGGAGGCGATGCGCGTCAGATTGCGCAGGGTGTTCAATCTCGATCGCGAGATCGATATTGTATTCGCAGCTTCGGGCACCGATCTCGAATACGTGCCTCTGGCTGGCGTGATGGCTCGCGGCCAATCCGGGGTGCACAACATCCTGCTCGGTGCCGATGAAGTCGGTAGCGGGTGCATCCATTCAGCTCGGGGATGCCATTTCGCCGACCGTACGCCGCTTGACATTGCGTGTAACAGCGGGGTGCCGCTGGAAGGGATGGCCCAAGTCTCGCTGGTCGACATCCCAGTCCGCACGGCCTCTGGCGAGGTGCGGGCTTCGCGCGAGATCGAAGCGGATATCTCGCGCGAGGTGGAGTTCGCCCACGGGAACGGGAAGCATACGCTCGTGCATGCCGTGCATGGTTCCAAGACGGGCCTGATTCTGCCCCGGCTCGATGCGCTGGACCGGCTGATGAAGCGCTGGGGCGGCGCGGCCAGCTTCGTGATCGATGCCTGCCAGGTGCGCATCGCGCCGGAAATGGTGAGTGCCTATCTCGAACGTAGTGCGATTGTCATGATGACCGGGTCGAAGTTCGTCGGCGGTCCGCCGTTCAGCGGATTCGCGCTCATCCCGCCGCGATGGAAGGCGATGGCGAGCGATTTGCCTCTCGGCCTCGCACGTGTGTTCCGCCGGCCCGAGTGGCCATCGGACTGGCCGGGAGCGACCTGTCTGCCCGACACAACCAATCCAGGCCTGCAAATGCGGCTGGAGGCGTCTGTGTTCGAGCTTGAACGGTTCACCGCGATCCCGATCGAGCGGGTAGAACGCGTGATCGATGCATTCGGCGCGGCGGTGGAGGACTGTCTCATCTCGCACGACCAGATCGCACTCGTCTCGCCGTGCGAGCGAGGATACCCCGGAGAGGCCGAGGACCACCCGCTCGAAATGCGTACGCTGGTCACGCTCGACGTTTCGTCTCTTCCGCAGGCGCGTACGTTCGAAGATGCGCAGGCGTTGCATCGCCGCATCGCCTGCGGCGGGATAAGGCTGGGCCAGCCGGTTCGCTGCCGGAAATTGGAAGACGGCACCTGGGCCGGAACTCTGCGAATTGGCCTCTCGATGCCGCAAGTCGTGGCGCTTGCGGCCCTCGACGATGCGGCGATGAACGACGCGCTGGCATCCGACATGCGCCGAGTCGCGGCGGCGCTCGACCTCGCGTACTGATTGGCCTCAGGCGGCGGGCGCGATCAGCCCGGTCCGCCGCCAGCTTTCCGCCAGCAGAGTCTCGAGCAGATCTGCATGACTGAACCCGGCGTATCCTGCCGCCTTGGCCATGACCTTTTCCGACCACAGGTTGCAGTTGAGATTGATCTCGATGAAATTGATCTCGCCTGTCTTGAGATCGAGTCGGAACTCGATCCGGCCATAGTCGAACGGCAGGAATTCGCGCGCGATCTTGCTCGCCAGCTCGGTGATCTTCGGCGCAAATTCGGGATGCTCGAATGTCTTGAGCGCGGCCTTTTCGGTGTTCTGCACCAGGTCGCGCTTTTCGTAATAGGTCCACAGCTTCTGCGTATCTTCCCGCTCGTACCACAGCATCGGCAGCGCGACCGGCCGGTCCTTGATGGTGATGAAGGCGCATTGGATGTCATAGCCGTCGAGATAGGGCTCGACGATCGCATCATGGCCCTGACCGTGGATATTGGCGATGGCATTGGTGACACCGTTCCAGTCGAAGGCATCGGAAATGCCCCAGCTCGCGGACGAGGCGTTGGGCTTGATCACCCAGCGGCTATCGGGCGCGGCGGGCAGATCGCTTTCCAGCACTGGCGCGCCGCGGCGATAGCAGAACCAGTCGGCTGTCGGCACACCGGCATGCGTCGCAACCAGCTTGGAGACGGATTTGTCGTCCCCCAAACCGCGCAGGAACGGCATGGCCCCGAGGTAGGGGATGCGGTGCATATTGCACAGCAAGGGAATCAGCATCTCGCTGTTCACGAACCCGCCGCGATTGAGCAGCGGGAAGACGAAGTCGGCATCGGGTTGTTCGAACAACGTCTTGTAGGTGTTCGACAGGCGAAGGTTTAGCCCGAGGTTTTCCAGCGTCGTGCGCACTTCGTGATGATAGATCGCATGATTGCCATCTTCCGGGTGCATCCCGCCACCGAACAGCGCGTGCTTGGCCATGAACAGAAGCCGCACCCGTTCCTTCGCTTCGGCGGGGATACGAAGGGGTTCGATGGCACGGGTCATAGCGGATCCTTGTCGTGGGTAAGGCGCTTCCACTAATCCCCATCATCGGCCGGGAAAAGGGGCCAATTGTGCTCAGACCCCGGCGCGCCTGGCCGTCTCGAGGATCGCCGCGACGAAGCCCTCGGGATCATCCTCCTGGATGAAATGCCCGCCCTTGAGGGCCCGGTGAAGCGGGTTGTCGCGCGCACCGGGAACGCGTTCGCGGAACATGGCATCGCCGCCGCGGGTGATCGGATCGCGGTCGGAAAAGCAACAGGTGAGGGGCTTGTCGAAGGCTTCGAGCACCTTCCAGGCTTCAAGTTGCGCGGGAACTTCGACATTCTCGCCCAGCGGGACCAGCGACGGGAAAATGCGCGCGCCCGCCTTGCTGGCGCGAGTGTCGAACGGCGCGTCATAGGCGGCGACCACGTGATCAGGCAGTTCGGTAATGGTCGCTCGCTGGAGGATGCCGCCGATCGGGAAAACCGGGCTATATTTCGAAAAGGCGCGCCATTTGGCGAAGGCGGGCGGTGGCTCTTGGCCGGCGGGGAGGCCGCCATTCGAGAGGACGACCCCGGCAAACCGATCGGGCATGGCCGTCACCAGCCGCAGGCCGACCAGCGAACCCCAGTCCTGGCATGCGAGGATGACGTTGTTTAGACCCATCGCCTCGAACCACTCGCGCATCCACGCGACGTGACCGGCGTAGGTATAAGCGTCCTTGTCGGTCGGCTTGTCGGATTTGCCGAAACCGATAAGGTCGGGTGCGAGCACGCGGTAGCCTGCTTCGACCACCGGTCCGATCATCTTGCGATAAAGATAGCTCCAGCTCGGCTCACCGTGCATCATCAGCACCGGGGTCGCCTCGCGCGGACCTTCATCGACATAGTGCAGCCGCAAACCGTCGCTGAGCACGTGATATCTGGGATCAAACGGATAATCCGCCAAACCTGCAAACCGATCATCCGGCGTGCGATGTACCTTCCCCATGGTCTCTCCCTCTTTTGCGACCTATCATGCCGCGCAGGGCGCGAAAGGGAAGGGGAAAACGATGGGTCTGGCCAGCTGGTGGGACGCGCATGGCGTGCCGCGCGTCATCAAGTTCGCATGCGGCATGCCCGCCATCATGAAGCTGCGTTCGAAGGTCGTCCCACTGGCGGAGGGTGAGGTGTTCGAACTCGGCTGCGGGGGCGGGATCAACCAGCAATTCTACCGCGCGGATGCGATCACCCGCTACGCCGGGATCGACCCGGGCGGCAAGCTGCTCGAATACGCCCGCGCCGAGGCGGAGAAGAAGGGCTGGCAAGCCGATATCCGCGACGGGGTAGGGGAAGCCATCCCGTTCGACGATGAAAGCTTCGATACCGTCGTGTGCACCTACACAATGTGCTCGGTGCAGGACCAGGCGCAGGTGGTGCGCGAGATGCGGCGGATATTGAGGCCCGGCGGGAAGCTGTTGTTCCTCGAGCACGGGCGGGCTCCCGATGCCAAGGTGGCGCGGTTCCAGGACCGGCTCGAGCCGTGGTGGAGGCCCTTTGCCGGCGGGTGCCATTTGACCCGGCCGGTCACCTCCGCCGTGCGCGCTGGTGGTTTCGTGGTCGACCCGATGGGCGCGAGATACCTCGACAAGACGCCCCGATCGCTCGGCTGGAACGAGTGGGGTGTGGGGATCAAGCAGGGTGCCTGAAGGCGGGAGCGCACACGCTCCCGCCTTCAGTGTTTGCTACTCGCCGAACGTGCGCTGCCACCAGCCGCGCCGGGATGTGCCGCTTTCAGCAACTTCTTCCGTAGCAGATTCTTCGGGTGCAGCTTCGGTTTCGACCGGATCGGCTTTCTTCCGGCGAGTTCGTTTGGGCTTTTCCGCCGGAGCCTCCTCTGCTGAAGCTTCCTCCGCCGGGACGTCCTCCGCAGGGGTTTCGGCGACAGGTGCGGGTTCGGCCTTTCTCCGGCGCGTACGCGGCTTGGGCTTGACCTCCGCTTCTTCTTCGACGGCAGGCGCTGCTTCCGCTTCGCTCTCTTCTGCCTTCCTGCGACGAGGGCGACGCTTTGGCTTAGCTTCCTCGGCGACCTCTTCCGCCGTTTCCGGCGAACCGTCCGGACCGGCAACCACTGCCATGTCCTCGGCTACCTGCTCGGCAATCCCCTCGGCCGCATCGGCTTCGCTGCCCTCGCCGGCACCATCCTCGCTGTCGCGGTTGCGACCGCCACGGTGACCACGCCCGCCACGGCGGCGACGCTTCTTCTTCTGCTCGCCATTGTCGGTTTCAGCGTTTTCGTCGGAGGCATCGTCATCGGATGTTTCCTCGGCATCAGTGTCTTCGCCTTCGCCGTTTTCGCCGGTCTCGTCGCGCTTTTTGCGGTTGCGCCCGCCGCGGCGGCGGCGCTTCTTTCGTGCACCATCCTCGTCGCGGTCGCGGCTCCGTTCGCGTTCCTCTTCGCTCTCGTCGCCTTCGTCCGCTTCATCCTCTTCGGGATAGACCTCGTCATCCTCGTCATCGACGATCGGTTCGAACTTCGGTGCTTGCGACGGACGCGGGCCCGAGCTCGACACGTGCATCTTGGCACCTTCGTCCTCGCCCTCGGGCACGACTTCGACATTCACCCCATAGCGGTCCTCGATCTCGACCAGATCGGCGCGCTTGGCGTTGAGTAGGTAGACCGCAGCTTCGGTGCTGGCGGCGAGGGTGATCAGCGTGCCCTTGCCCTTGGCTGCTTCGTCCTCGATCAAACGAAGCGCGGAAAGCCCCGCGCTCGATGCTGTGCGCACCAGCCCCGTGCCGTCGCAGTGCGGGCAGTCGCGGGTGGTCGCCTCGAGCACGCCGGTGCGCAGCCGCTGACGGCTCATTTCCATCAGTCCGAAGCCCGAAATACGCCCGACCTGAATGCGTGCGCGGTCGTTTCTCAGGGCATCCTTCATCGCCTTTTCGACTTTGCGGATGTTGGAGCTGTACTCCATGTCGATGAAGTCGATCACGACAAGCCCGGCCATGTCGCGCAGTCGCAGCTGGCGGGCGATTTCGCGTGCGGCCTCGAGGTTGGTTGCGGTCGCGGTCGCCTCGATCCCGTGCTCCTTGGTCGAGCGGCCCGAGTTGATGTCGATCGACACCAGCGCTTCGGTCGGGTTGATGACGAGATAACCGCCCGATTTGAGCTGGACCACCGGATCGTACATCGCGCGCAGCTGATCCTCCGCGCCGTAGCGCTGGAACAGGGGGACGGGATCGGAATAGGCCTTCACCCGGCGCGCGTGGCTTGGCATCAAGAGCTTCATGAAGCTCTTGGCGAGTTTGTAACCATCCTCGCCCTCGACGACGACTTCCTCGATTTCCTTGTTGTAGATATCGCGGATCGCGCGTTTGATCAGATCGCTGTCCGAATGGATCAACGCCGGCGCGGCGGAGGCGAGGGTTTTTTCGCGAATCTCATCCCACAAACGCGCAAGATAGTCGAAGTCGCGCTTGATCTCCGGCTTGGTACGGCTGAGCCCGGCGGTGCGAACGATCAGCCCCATGCTCTTCGGCAGCTTGAGATCGCCGACGATGGACTTGAGGCGTTTGCGGTCCTGCGCGCTCGAAATCTTGCGCGAGATGCCGCCACCGTGGCTGCTGTTCGGCATCAGCACGGTGTAACGACCGGCAAGGCTGAGGTAGGTGGTGAGGGCAGCACCCTTGTTGCCGCGTTCTTCCTTGACGACCTGGACCAGCAGCACCTGGCGGCGCTGGATGACGTCCTGGATCTTGTACCGGCGGCGCAGCGCCTGGCGGCGCGCGCGGACCTCGTCGACTTCCTTGGCGCGGCTCCTGCCGCCCTTGCCCTTGGTCTGACGGCGCGCGCGGCCACGGCCGCGGCGGTTGCCGTTCTCGGCGTCTTCATCAGCTTCAGAGGTTTCGTCGTCGTCAGCGTCGTCGTCATCGTCGCCGTTTTCGAGCCGGCCTTCCTCAATCGTCGAGACTTCGTCCTTCTCGGAGGTGTCGATTTCCTCGATCCCGTCTTCGGCCATATCTTCGGCCAGCGCCTCGCCGGACTGCTCGTCTTCAGCGTCGTATTCGTCGCCCGGCATTTCGCCGCGATCTTCTTCTTCGGCACGCAGGCGGGCCTCTTCCTCGGCAGCCTCGGCCTCTTCGGCCAGAAGGCGCTCGCGGTCTTCCTTCGGGATCTGGTAATAGTCGGGGTGGATTTCGCTGAAGGCGAGGAAACCGTGACGGTTGCCGCCGAAATCGACGAATGCCGCCTGCAGCGACGGTTCGACCCTGGTTACTTTGGCGAGATAGATATTGCCCTTGATCTGCTTGTGTTCGGCAGATTCGAAGTCGAATTCCTCAATCCGGTTTCCTTTGAGCACCGCCACCCGAGTCTCTTCGGTGTGGCGCGCATCGATAAGCATGCGGGTTGCCATTCAAATTTCTCCAAACGCCGCCGGGCGGGGCAGACCCCGGGCAGGACGGGCGTTCATATGTGTGGAAGCCGCCCGCCGAGATTGGCGTAGCGGCGATATCGGACCGGTCATGGCGGAGTTTGCGCCCGTACCGGGGTGATGTGTCTGCGGAAGAGAGAATGCGCGTCGAGCGTGCGGCCATCGCCGACCATGCAGCGACATCGGCGATGCGCCGTGTCGTCTGGGTCGGGGGGAGGCTTCTCATGTCTGCATCAACCTGTTGCGAACCCGGTTTCGATTTTCCGGGACCATCTGTCGGCCTGCAGTTCCGGTCGCTGAACGAGCCGGGGAATGCGGGCAAAACTGGTTTGCACGGGCTAGCACCGTGGGTTTCGCATCGCAACCATATTGCGCAATCATGCCGCAACACCGTAACGAGAACCGGCAATGTCATTGCGTGCGCAAATCCTGCTGGTTTTTCTCGTGCCGGTTTTTCTGGTCGGCGGGCTGGTGGCGTTCGGGCTGACGATACCGATCCCCCATCTCGGCCGCGCCTATGTGATCAAGTTCGACCTGCCCGAGGCGGGATCGCCGGTCGATCTGCCCGAGATCCTCGGGCCGGAGGATCGTTCGCGGCCCTTGATAGTGATCGATGCCGGTCATGGCGGCAAGGACCCTGGTGCCAGCGGCGCGGGCTTCCGCGAGAAGGATGTCGTGCTAGGCCTCGCCATAGCCTTGCGCGACGAATTGCTCCGGCAGGGCGGGGTGCGCGTCGCCTTGACCCGGAGCGACGACCGCTTCCTCGTGCTGGAGGAACGCCCGGAGATTGCGCGCCGCCTCAATGCCGACCTGTTCATTTCTATCCACGCGGACTCCGCCGGTGAAATCCGCGATGTCAGCGGGGCGAGCATTTATACCCTGTCGAGCGAAGCGTCGAGCGAGGCGGCGGCGCGCTTTGCCGAACGCGAAAACAATGCCGACCGGGTCAACGGTGTGGCCTTGGAGGGGACGAGCGACGAGGTGAGCACCATCCTGGTCGAGCTTGCACAGCGCCGGGTGCAGGAAACCAGCGCGGAATTCGCCGTCCTGATCACGCGCGAAGGGCAGGGCACGCTGCGCTTC
>JBGSPZ010000067.1:0-9348 GCA_041738375.1 Parerythrobacter sp.
GGTGAAGCGGGGCGGGGTGGTGAAGCCGGAGCGCAGGCACCGCTCGCGCTTGCCCGAGACGATGGTATCGACGGTCAGTGCAAGCGCATCGAACTGCGCCGCCTGGCAGCGTTCGATCATCGAGGCGTTGAGCCCCTTGTCCTTGTGGACATAGAGCTGGAACAGCTTTGGCCCGCCGGTGAGCGCGGCGATTTCCTCGATGCTGCGGTTGGCAAGGCTGGAGATGCCGAACCACAGGCCGAACTTCTCCGCCGCCTTCGCCACGGCGGTTTCGCCTTGATGATGGAACGCCCACTGGACTGCGGTAGGGCTGAGCATCAGGGGGAGGGCGCTGCGCCGGCCCATAATGGTGCAACCGGTGTCGATCTCCGCCACCCCCGCCAGTACGTCGGGCACCAGATCGACATCGTCGAACGCGGCAGTGTTGCGTGCCTTGGTCAGTTCGTCATCGGCTGCGCCGTCGATATAGTCGAACACCGGCCACGGCAGGCGCGCCTTGGCCAGTCGCCGGAAGTCGTCGATGTTATGGCAGTCCGTCAGCTGCATCCGGAAATTCTAACGACAGCAGGCCATCTCAGCACAGACAGTGCTTCTCGCTGCCCTGCGCATGTACCCGCACGCCCTTGACCCAGCTTTCGCAGGGAGACGAATATTCGGCGGTCACGAAGTCCGTCGCCCAGAAACGCAGGCCATCGGGCTCTTCAGCGACGAAGTCGAACCCCTGGATGCCGTCTTCAGGCGGAGTGACATAAACGTGCGGCTCGAGACGCGGTTCGGTCCACCCGCTCGAATTGACCTCGCCCTTGGCAAAGACCGACAGCGCGTTGTCCGCACCAGCAACGATCTCGCAGCGGACTTCGTGCACATCCATTATCTTCTCGGCCATAATGATCTTCCCCTATCCAGACGCACCGACGTCATGGAGGTGGAAGCTATCAGTTGCGCTCCTTGTCGACCAGCTTGTTGGCGCTGATCCATGGCATCATTGCACGCAGCTCGGCACCGGTCTTCTCGATCGGATGCGCGGCGGCGGCCTTGCGGCTCGCCTTGAGTTCGGGCTGGCCGGCGCGGTTGTCGAGCACGAAATCCTTCACGAAGCGCCCCGACTGGATGTCGGCCAATACCCGCTTCATCTCGGCCTTGGTCTCAGGCGTGATAATGCGCGGGCCGGTCTTGATATCGCCGTATTCGGCGGTGTTGCTGATCGAATAGCGCATGTTGGCGATGCCGCCTTCGTACAGCAGGTCGACGATCAGCTTGGTTTCGTGGAGGCATTCGAAATAGGCCATCTCCGGCGCGTAGCCCGCTTCAACCAGCGTCTCGAACCCGGCCTGGATCAGGTGGGTGATCCCGCCACACAGCACCGCTTGCTCGCCGAACAGGTCGGTTTCGCACTCTTCCTTGAAATTGGTCTCGATGATGCCCGAGCGCCCGCCGCCGACGCCGCTGGCATAGGCGAGAGCGACATCATGCGCATTGCCGCTCGCATCCTGATGCACCGCGATCAGACACGGCACGCCGCCGCCGCGCTGGTATTCGCTGCGTACCGTGTGGCCGGGGCCCTTGGGCGCGATCATGATCACGTCGATGTCTTCCGGGGCCTCGATCAGGCCGAAATGGATATTGAGGCCATGCGCGAAGGCGAGTGCGCTGCCAGGGCGCATATTGCCCTTGAGGTCGTTCTCCCAGATCGCCGCCTGGTGCTCGTCGGGCGCGAGGATCATGAGGATATCGGCCCATGCGGCCGCTTCCTTGTTGCCCAGCACCTTGAAGCCGGCGGCTTCCGCCTTCTTCGCCGTCGTAGAGCCTTCGCGCAGCGCGATGGCGACTTCCTTCACTCCGCTGTCGCGAAGGTTCTGGGCGTGGGCGTGGCCCTGGCTGCCATAGCCGACGATTGCGATCTTCTTGCCGGTGATGAGATTCAGATCGGCATCGGCGTCGTAGTAAACTTTCACGTGTCTTTCCCCGTTTCGATTGTCATCCCCGCGTAGGCGGGGATCCAGTCTCAACCCTTGTAGCTGGATTCCCGCCTGCGCGGGAATGACGGTGTTGGTTTATCTTGCCCTAGCTGAGCTAGACCCCCTCCGGCCCGCGCATCATTCCGACGATCCCGGTGCGGCCGACCTCGACCAGGCCGAGCTCGCGCATCAGGGCGATGAAACTGTCGACCTTGTCCGGCGGACCGGTGATCTCGAAGATGAAGCTTTCCGTGGTGGTGTCGACCGGACGGGCGCGGAAGATGTCGGCGAGGCGCAGCGCCTCGACCCGCTTCTCGCCTGTCCCGGAAACCTTCACCAGTGCCAGCTCCCGCTCGACATGCGGGCCGGCTTCGCTGAGGTCGGTGACCTTGTGCACCGGCACCAGCCGTTCGAGCTGGGCGTGGATCTGGTCGATCACCTCGGGCGGGCCGTTGGTGACGATGGTGATCCGGCTGATCGCGTGGTCTTCGGTGATATCGGCCACGGTCAGGCTGTCGATATTGTAGCCGCGCGCGGTGAACAGCCCGGTGATCTTGGCGAGGATGCCCGGTTCGTTGTCGACGGTGACCGCGAGCACGTGGCGCTCGGCATGGGCTTTGGTGATTTTCATGTTGCAACCTCGTGAATGCCCTTCGACAGGCTCAGGGCGAACGGGGGTAGGCGAAAGCAAAAAGAACCGTTCAGCCTGAGCCTGTCGAAGGCCACGCGCGAATACTTGCCCATCACACCAGCGCCTTCGCTTCGTCGTCCATCGTCCCGGCGACCTCGTCGCCGTAGAGCAGCATGTCGGTATGCGCCGCGCCGCTCGGGATCATCGGGTAACAATTGGCCTCTTTCGAAACGAGGCAGTCGACCATCACCGGGCCGTCATGCGCCAGCATCGCTTCGATCCCCGCATCGAGCTGGCTTTCGTCCTCGATCCTGATGCCCTTCCAGCCATAGGCTTCTGCCAGTTTGACGAAATCAGGCAGGCTGTCGGAATAGCTGTTCGAATAGCGGCTTTCATAGGTCAGTTCCTGCCACTGGCGGACCATGCCCATATATTCGTTGTTGAGGATGAACACCTTGACCGGCAGGCGGTACTGGCTCGCGGTGCCGAGTTCCTGGATGTTCATCTGGATCGAAGCCTCGCCTGCGATGTCGATCACCAGATCGTGTGGATTGCCCAGCTGCGCGCCGATCGCGGCGGGGAGGCCATAGCCCATAGTGCCGAGGCCGCCGCTGGTCAGCCACTTGTTGGGATCGCGGAAGCCGAAATACTGCGCCGCCCACATCTGGTGCTGGCCGACCTCGGTGCTGATGATCGGGTTGCGGTTGCGGGTCAGCGCGAACAGCCGCTCGACCGCCTTCTGCGGCATCAGCGCGTCGCCCTTTTCGGGATAGGCGAGGCTTTCGCGCGCGCGCCAGCCCATGATCCGGGCCTGCCATTCGCTGATATCGCGCGGGGTACGGGTGCTCCAGGCTTCGACCAGTTGGCGCAGCACGGTGCCGCAATCGCCGACGATGCCGAGGTCGACCGGCACGATCTTGTTGATGCTCGCGCGGTCGATATCGATGTGGATCTTCTTCGCATCGGGCGCGAAGGCATCGAGCCGGCCGGTCACCCGGTCATCGAACCGTGCGCCGACCGCGATGATCAGGTCGGCCTTGTTCATTGCCATATTGGCTTCGAAAGTGCCGTGCATGCCGAGCATGCCCAGCCAGTCGGGATGATCGCACGGAAAAGCGCCGAGACCCATCAGCGTGCTGGTAAGCGGGGCACCGGTCAATCGTTGAAGCTCGCGCAGCAACCGGCTTGCCTCAGGCCCGGCGTTGATCACCCCGCCGCCGGTATAGAACACCGGGCGCTCGGCGGCGGCAATCATTTCGATGGCTTGCGAAATCTTCTCCGACCGGCCTTCGGTGCGCGGCTGGTAGCGGTGCGAGGCGAGCTCGCGTCGGCCCGCCTTGTCGGGATCGGCAACCGCAATCTGGACATCCTTGGGTATGTCGACCAGCACCGGCCCGGGGCGGCCACTGGTGGCAATCCGGAACGCTTCCGAAATGGTCGCGGCGAGGTCGTCCGGATCTTTCACGAGGTAATTGTGCTTGGTGCAATGCCGCGTGATGCCGACCGTGTCCGCCTCTTGGAACGCGTCGGTCCCGATCAGCGCGGTCGGGACCTGCCCGGTGATCACCACCATCGGGATCGAATCCATATAGGCGTCGGCGATGCCGGTGACCGCGTTGGTCGCGCCGGGGCCGCTGGTGACGAGGACCACACCAGGTTTGCCGGTCGAGCGGGCGTAGCCCTCCGCCGCATGGGCCGCGCCGGCCTCGTGCCGCACAAGGATATGGCGGATGCGTTCATCGCCGAACAGCTCGTCGTAGATCGGCAGCACCGCGCCGCCGGGGTAGCCGAACACGAACTCCACGCCTTGCTCGACCAGGCATTCGACCAGGATTGCTGCGCCGCTGCGCTCTGACACGTCATCCTCCAAAACAATAGCCCGGCGCAGGGGACATGCGCCGGGCCTTCGTACGCCCCCGCAATACCAACTTAAAATTATGCGTCAAGCCCTAAAAACGTAACAAACTTTCAAAAATGATATCGATATCACAATTTTCAGATTCCACGTGCGGCCAGTCGTCGGGTGGCTGGTTGCGGAACCAGGTGTATTGCCGCTTGGCATATTGCCGTGTTGCTAGCTGTCCAGCAGCGATCATTTCACCGCGCGAAAGTTCGCCTTGCAGCCACGCACCGATCTCGCGCACACCGATGGCCCGCATGACGGGCAGGTCCGGGTCGAGATTCCGGACGAGCAGCGCCTCCACTTCCTCGACCGCGCCGCGTTCGAGCATCAAGGCGAAGCGCCGGTCGCACCGCTCGTAAAGCCAATCGCGGTTGGGCAACAGAACCAGCGGATGCAATGCAACCTGATCGCCGATCCCGCCGGTGGTTTGGGCCTGCCAATGCGCGATAGGGCGACCGGTCGAGCGCACCACTTCGAGCGCACGTGCGGTCCGGGTCGTGTCCGCCGGGGCCAACCTGGCAGCCGAAGCCGGATCCTCAACCTCAAGCGCAGCGCGCGCCTCTCCCTGAGGCAGGGCGCGCACCTGCTCGCGAATCCGGGGATCGATTGCGGGTATCGGGGCGATACCATTGATGAGAGTGCGCAAGTAAAGGCCGGTCCCTCCGACCAGCACCGGGACCGTTCCCGCTTCGTGCAGCCGGGCAATGGCGGCCTTCGCGGCATCTGCCCAATCGGCAGCGGAGCATGAAGTTGCGCCGTCCCATGCGCCGAACAGGCGATGCGGGATGCCCGCCATTTCCTCTTCGCTTGGCCGCGCGCTGAGCACGCGCAGATCGGCATAGACCTGCGCGCTGTCGGCATTGACGATTTCCGCCGGCTGCCCGCTTGCAATCAGCGCCTGCGCCACGCGCACCGCCAGATCGCTCTTGCCGCTCGCGGTCGGCCCTGCGATGAGCGCGAGCGGCGGCTTGCCGCCATGACCGAATGGCTTTCCAGGAGATTTCGCAGTGCTCATCGCGCGGCTGATAGCAGACCCGCAGGGACTTGAAACGCGCGTCGATCAGGCGGTTGCGGCGATCGAGACGGCGGGGATGCGTATCGCCAAGGTACAGATGCTCGATTTCTGCGACGATGTGCTGCAGTTCGCCTTGCCTGAAGGCGCCGCGGCCAGGCTACGCACGATCATCGACGACATCTTCGCGCCGTGCGACCTGCTCGTCAGCACGCAGGAAATCGTCATTCCGCAGGTCTTCGTGTCGGACATGGATTCGACCATGATCGGGCAGGAATGCATCGACGAGCTCGCCGATTTCGCCGGGTTGAAGGATCAGGTCGCGGCAATCACCGAGCGCGCGATGCAGGGGGAACTCGATTTCGAAACCGCCCTGCGCGTGCGCGTCGCCTTGCTCGCTGGACTGGACGAGGGGACGATTGCGACCTGTTTGGCCGAACGCATCCGCCCCGTGGCGGGTGCGGAGCAGCTGGTCCGGACCCTGAACGCGGTCGGATGCAAGACGGTGCTGGTCACCGGCGGGTTTCATCATTTCGCCGATCCGGTCGCCGAATGGCTCGGTTTCGAGCGGGTGGTCGGCAACCGGCTCGCGGTCCAGGGCGGCAAGCTCAGCGGAGGGCTGGTCGGCCCGATCGTCGACAGCGCGGTGAAAAGGCAAGTGCTCCTCGAAGAAGTGGCTGCGGCGGGGGAGGGGGCGGTGTCGCTCGCGACGGGCGACGGGGCGAACGATATCCCGATGCTCGAAGCGGCCGATTACGGCTTCGCCTATCACGCCAAGCCGAAGGCTCGGTCCGCCGCCAACGGCGTGATCGAGTGCGGCGACCTGACAGCGATCCTCAAGCTGCTGGAAATTCCGGCATCGGAGTAAATCCGATGACTGTCATCCCCGCGAAGGCGGGGATCCAGGGCCAGGCCTCATTACTTTCCCGCGACACGCAATGGATTCCCGCCTTCGCGGGAATGACAAGGAGTGGGGCGAAAGCCTAGAGCCAGCTCGCAATCATCGACAGCGGCTTCTTTCGCGTCGCATAGACCGGCACCCGTGCATCCTTGGCGGGGAGACCCGCCACCACGATCATCAGCGGTTTTTCGTGTTCGGGCCGGCCGCACAGATCGCGCAGGAAGCCCATCGGGCTGGGGGTGTGGGTGAGGGTGGCAACCCCCGCCTCATGCAGCGCGGATAGCAGCATCCCGCACGCGATCCCGACGCTTTCGTTGACGTAGTAGTTCTGCGTCTTGCCGCCTTCCTCGATCCCGCCCTTGCGCTGGGCGAAGACCACGATCAGCCAGGGCGCGGTTTCGAGGAACGGCTTGTCCGCATCGGTGCCGATCGGAGCGAGCGCATCGAGCCATTCCGCACTCGCCTTTGCCGTGCCGCCATCTTCGCCGTAGAAGCGCTTCTCCTCTTCTTCGGCGGCCAGACGGATCGCGCGCTTCTTTTCCGCGGAGGAAACCACCGCGAAATGCCACGGCTGATGGTTTGCGCCATTGGGCGCGGCACCGGCTGCGTCGATCGCCGCTTCGATCACTTCGCGCGGCACCGGCGCATCGGAGAAATAGCGGCAGGTCCGGCGGCTTGCCATCCGGTCGCGATAGGCCCGCGCTCCTGCGATCCGCTCGTTGTCGCTCATTGGGGGTAGCGCGTAGGATAGGGTTTCGTGGTCCTTCATGAAGTCACATTATCGCGCTTTCGCGGAGATGAGGAAAGCCGTTTCGGTTACCGGTTATTGACAACTCTGTAAGTAGGTTGCAGCCTGCAAACGGTCGGTGTGCGGAGTCTGGCAAATGGCAATGGCAGGAAAACCTCTGGTTCATCCGGAGCGTAAGGTGACCGGGTTCCGGCCGCTCAAGGCACTGCACCACTTCGGCAGACTGGTGAAGGACAAAGAAGACACCGAACAGGTGTTCCACATTATTGAAGCGCTCAAGGGCCGCAAGAGCCTGCGCCAGATGAAAGCCTTCGTGGCGACTGACGAGGCGCGGCACTTGATGCGGCGCGATGAGGACCTCGGCACCTCGCTCGACGATCATGCCCGCTGGGCGCATTGCGCGCCCAACTCGCTCGCGCGGCACTATGTCGATTTCATGGAGCGTGAAGGCCTGACGGCGGCCGGACTGGTGGCCGAAAGCCACAAGTTCAAAGCGAAGGAAGACCGCTTCGACGATCTCTACGAATGGTACATCGAGCGGCTGCGCGACAAGCATGACCTGTTCCATGTCCTGACCGGCTATGGCCGCGATCCCTTGGGCGAATTGTGCCTCCTCGGCTTCAGCTACGAGCAGAACCATAGCCCAGGCGTGCTGTTCATCGCGCTGCTCGGTGCGCGCAAGACCAAGCAGGAAAGCGGGCTGCGCGAGCCGGTCGATGCCGCGATCCGCGAAGGGCGCCGGCTGGGCCGCGAAGCGAAGAAGCTGGCGCACCAGGATCTGCTGGCGATGCTGCCGGAGGACATCGACGAAGTTCGCGCACGGCTGAATCTCGGCACGCCGCATGCCTATCGGCGCTGTGTGGAGATGTTCCGGCAGCTCAATCCGCAGTATGGCTTGCTTGAAGAACGGCTTGCCTTGGCCGCGTAGAGTTCAGCGCAGCTCCTTGCGGATCACCAGCTTGAGGCCCGACCAGGTCTCGTCCACCGCGCAGACCTTGGTATCGACCAGCCCCAACGGCAGGCAGACCTCGCGGATCGTGTCTTCGGTGATGTCGGTTTCGACCTTGGCGGCTTTCTTGGGCCAGCTGACCCAGATTTGCCCGTCCTTGGCGATCTGATGGCGGAGCTGCGAGAGCAGTGCTTCGAGTTCGGCCCGCTCGGTTGCGAAGATGTGCGCGGCATCGACCCCTTCGGCTGGATCGGCGACGAAATGCAGGTCGAGCGCGTATTCGCCGATCTCTTCCTGCACGCCATCGGGCATGGCGTGAAACCACACGCGGAGCCCATCACGGAGCGACAGCTTCTTGGCCAGCGGGGTGTTGGAGTAGCCTGAGGTCATCTGTGCCCCTTACTTTCCGTACCCCGCCTCGTCACCCTGAACTTGTTTCAGGGTCCATTTCTCGACTGGCTCAGTCCAACGCGGCGTACGAGCGGGTGGCCCGATAGACCCTGAAACAAGTTCAGGGTGACGCATGGGGCGGGCGATGGGAGTGGGCTTACCCTTCCATCCAGTCGCGAAAGAAGCTGGCATGCGCCTCGCGCAGGTCGGCGATACTTGCCGTGCTGCTGCCGATTGTCAGCGCATCGCCGCCGGTTATGCCGATCCGTTCGAACGGCACCTGCGCGCGGTCGAGATCGCCTTCGCTGCGGCAGGTCACGATGTAACGGGCCTGGCTCTCGTTGAACGCGAATTCGCTCGTCATCGCATCGACAGTCGCGCCTATGCCGCTGGCGAGCGCCATTTCCGCTAGCGCGACGGCGAGGCCGCCATCCGAGATATCGTGGACTGCGGTGACCTTGCCCTCGGCGATCAGCCTGCGAACGATCTCGCCGTTCAGCTTCTCGTCGGCGAGGTCGACATGCGGCGGATCGCCATCCTCGCGCCCATGGATGGCGCGCAGCCATTGCGACTGGCCGAGCTCGGGATAGTTCGGTCCGATAACCGCGATATGCTCGCCAGCAGCCTTGAAGCCCATGGTCATCATCGTGGCATAGTCGGCGATGATGCCGACCCCGCCGATAGCCGGGGTGGGGAGGATTGCCGAACCGCCACCCGTCGCCTTGCTCTCGTTGTAGAGGCTGACGTTGCCGCTGACGATCGGGAAGTCGAGAGCGCGGCAGGCATCGCCCATGCCCTCGAGCGCGTGGACGAATTGCGCCATTATTTCGGGCCGCTGCGGATTTCCGAAATTGAG
>JBGSPZ010000079.1:0-2450 GCA_041738375.1 Parerythrobacter sp.
CCTGTCGCGCACCCGCCGCGTGCCGGTCGGTGTGGTCGCCGGGATCGTGCCGTGGAACTTCCCGGTGATGATGGCGATCCAGAAAATCGCGCCCGCGATGCTTTCGGGCTGCACCATCGTGCTCAAACCCTCGCCCTTCACTCCGCTGACGACTTTGCGAATCGCGGAACTGATCGCGGATAAGGTGCCTGCGGGCGTGGTCAATATCATCACCGGCGAAGATTCGCTCGGCCCGCTGATGACCTCGCACCCCGACATCGACAAGATCACCTTCACCGGATCGACCGCAACCGGCAAGAAGATCATGGAGGGCGCTTCGGCTGACTTGAAGCGCATCACGCTCGAACTCGGCGGCAATGACGCCTCGATCGTGCTGCCCGACGCCGATCCCAAGAAGGTCGCCGAGCAATTGTTCTGGTCAAGCTTTTCCAACGCGGGCCAGATCTGCGTCGCGGCCAAGCGGGTCTATATCCATGAGGACATCTATGATGAACTGTCCGCCGCGATCGTCGAATATGCCAAGACCGTAACCGTGGGTGACGGCGCACAGCAGGGCACCGGGGTCGGCCCGATCCAGAACAAGAAGCAGTTCGACCGGGTGTGCGAGCTGATCGCGGATGCGAAGTCCAACGGCTACAAGTTCCTCGTCGGCGGCGACGTCGATCCTTCGGGCTCGGGCTATTACGTGCCGATCACCATCCTCGACAATCCACCCGAAGACGCGCGGATCGTGGCGGAGGAACAGTTCGGCCCGGTGATGCCGCTGATGAAGTTCTCGACCACCGAGGAAGTGATCGAACGCGCCAACAATTCGGACTACGGCCTAGCGGGCGCAGTGTGGACCGGGGACACAGACAAGGGCGTGGAGATCGCCGAGCAACTCGAAACGGGCACGGTGTGGGTCAACGAATACCTCCACCTCTCTCCCTTCGCCCCGTTCGGCGGCCACAAGCAGTCTGGCTTCGGCGCGGAATACGGCGTCGAGGGGCTGAAGGAATTCACCTACGCACAGGTGATCACGGTCAAGAAGAACGCGATGGCGTGAGGCGGCAAAGGCGGCGATAGCCGCATGTCCAGCGGACGCAACCGGGTCGAGATCGTGTCGGCGAGCGCCGTCGGGACGATCGCGCCCGGAACGAAGGCCTGCCTCGGCAGCGCGCTTGACGTTACCTATCGGCTGGTTCTCTCTTGGCCGACCGATCGCGCCAGCAGTCCCGGCGAGCGGGCAATCGACGTTTCGATCTCCTTTGACGAATTGTCGATCGCCGGACATCCCGAGATCCTCGAGTCGTACCGGAGCTTCTGCTTTTTTGAGGATTTGCCAGCGCAATGCTGGAACTATCTGCTAGTACGGCAGGTCGATGGCTCGATCCGAGGCTTTCGCAAGGGCGGGCGGGCGAATGAGCCGGACGCGATGCCAGATATTGCCGGCTACGTCGCAGCAAACGCGAATGACGAAAACGGTACCAACTCATGGATCTACACGCCGACAAGGGGAATGGCCGCATCAGACCAACTGTCGATGGCATGGCGTGTGCCTCTACTCTCGCACCCGGCTTTTTTCGCCAGTGCAAGACCTTATACAGTCGGCAAACGACCGGCCCGGACTTACGCAACGATCAATGAAGGGCAAACCCTTCGCAGGGTCGCGCACCCAAAGTTTTGCGCCTTGGTCAGCCCGCTAATACCGTCGATCGATTGTCCCGATCGCATACTTCTCGACCAAGCGGAGAAGCTCGAAGACGTCCTTGCCTCGTTGCTCGAAACCCTCTGCCGTGGGTCGGACACTGCAATGCATTACCGCTGCTCGATTTCGCTGGAGTATTGCGCGTCCGGCGGAACACCGGAACTTCCGATGATCGAACTACCGATACTGCTCGTCCCGGATCGAATGATCGAGGCCGGGCAGGACTTGGCAGCCGATGCCGCCGCCCTATCCGGGGCCGTAGCCCAATGGTATTTCAGCACCAACCCGAGTTTTCCCAATGCCGCACTGGCCCTTGATCTGACGATCTTCACTGCAGGCGGCGAAGAACGCGTGCCGATTCTCCGCCTGCAGCATGTGGTGATCGATATTCCCTCTACCGGAATCGAGGCGTGGCTCGAGTAGCACATCCCGGCGAACACCGTGGCAGGCGCTGCTTCAGTCGCCGAGGTAGTTTTGGCCATAAACCGCCGCGCGGAAATCGTGGTGCAGCGCGTTGTCGAACGGGATCTTCTGCGTCGCGAGGATGACCACCATGTCCTGCCGCGGATCGACCCAGAACAGCATCGAGGGGTAGCCGTCCCAGAAGAATTCGCCTTCTGTCCCGCGGTTCTCCTCGGGCGATTGGGGCGGCGCGGTGCGGACGAAAAAGTCCAGCCCGAACCCGCCGCTGCCCTTGCCGACCAGCCACGAGCGGTCCTCCGGCCCGATGCGCGGGTCGAGCTGGTCGGTCGCCATCAGCCGC
>JBGSPZ010000080.1:0-15029 GCA_041738375.1 Parerythrobacter sp.
CTGGTCACCCCGGCCGCGACGATCGGCTGGACCGGCGGAGCCTCGCGCCATCGCCGCGCCGCGAAATCGAACAGCCGGTTGCGCCTTGTCGCCGCATCGATCCGGTCCATGGCTTCGAGTTCGGCCAGCCATAGCTGCTGCACCCGAGCGAACAGCCGCAGCGAATCCTGCCAGTGGCCCGAAAGGTCGCCGAACACCTCGAGCACTTCCTGCTCGACCAGCGCCTCGGGCCGGATGTCCTCGACCAGCAGACGGTCCATTGTCCGCGCCATGTCGGCTGCCAGCCGCATCACTGCCGCGCCGGGAAGCCTCTCCCCCTGTTCAGCCTCGACGATTTGCGCCAGCCGCAACCAGCGATAGTTCGGATCGACAGCTGGAGGGATGTCTCCCGCCCCCAGCGGATCAAGCAGCGGCCCCAGGGTCTCGTCCAGGTCGAGATCGCCCACCACCGCCATGCGCGGCATCAGCAGGCCCTGCCGCCCTGAGGCACCATAGTGGCGGATGAAGGCCTCGCTCACCGTGCGCATCGCGCGGCTCGACGGAAGCAGCAACGTCAGCCGCGCGAGCCCGAGTTCGGGATCTTCGTACCGCGGCACCAGCCCCGCTACCAGCGCATCGGCAAAACCGCGGTGCGCGGCGATGGAGTAGACGCTGGGATGCGCGCGCTCAGGCACGCCGCAGTGCTTCCTCGGTCGGGGTGATTGCTTCGGGCGTGCCGACTTCGAACCACACACCGGTGAACACCGTCCCGAACAGCCGACCTTCCCCGATGGCGCGGTCCCACAGGATGTTGGTCGAGAACGCACCATCGGGCGCATCACGCAAAAGTCGATGCGAGACGAGCTGGATGCCGGTAAAGATATAGGGTGCGATCCGGCCCGACCGGCGGCGAGCAAGCCGACCGAGCGGATCCATGTGGAAATCGCCCTTGCCGGTGAAATTTACCGCGCGGGCATGCGGCACGAGCAGCAGCAGCGCATCCATCTCCCCGGCGTTCCAGCGCCGCGAAAGATCATGGAACGCGTCGCGCGGGCCGTCGAGCCAGATATTGTCCGAGTTGAGGCAGAAGAAGGGATCGGGCAATTCGCCCTTAGCTTTGATCATCCCGCCGCCGGTTTCGAGCAGGGCATCGCGCTCGTCGGAAATCACCACCCGGGGCTTTTCACGGCCTCGCACATGCGCTTCCAGCGCATCGGCAAGGTAGTGGACATTGACCACCGCCCGCGCCACGCCTGCTTCCGCCAGCCGGTCAAGCGTGTGGTCGATCAGCGGCTTACCCGCCACCCTCACCAGCGGCTTGGGCTGCGAAGCAGTGAGCGGCCGCATCCGCTTGCCCAGCCCCGCCGCCATGACCATCGCGGTGTCCGAAGCGAGGCCGTTCACTGGAGCTCGCCGCCGAAATTGTCCCGGATGTTCCGGGGAATGTTGGCGTCAAACCAAGCGGCAACCGGCGCCAACGCGGGATGCTTCAGATCGCGCTCCATCGCTGCCCACACGCGCGGGATCATTGCGAGGTAGCGTTGCTTCCCGTCGCGCTTTGCGAGGCGGGTAAAGATGCCGACGATCTTGGCGTTCCGTTGCGCGCCCAGCCGTGCATAGTCGGCAAGGAATTCATCGCCCGCCCCGGTCGCGTCGCAATAGTGGTCGAGCATCGCGCGCTCGAGTTCTAGCGAAACATCGCGCCGCGCATCTTGCAGCAGGCTGACCAGGTCGTAGGCCGGGTGGCCGACCAGCGCATCCTGGAAATCGATCAGCCCCTGCTCGCCGCTCCCGTCGGCCGCGGGTTCGAGCAACATGATGTTTTCGGCGTGGTAATCGCGCAGGACCGTCACGCCCGGCCTCTGCCGCGCGAGCATCGGTTGAAGCGCTTCGCCCCATGCCGCGCAGTAGGCCGCCTCATCGACCGTCAGCTCCATGTGGGGGCAATACCATTCGGTCAGCAACCCGGCTTCGCGCTGGTAGACGGCCATATCGTAAGGCTCGAACGGCCCTGGCGGCTCGCGGTGCAGGTGCACCAACGCATCGATCGCTGCTGCATAAGCGCCGGTTTCCCCGCCCGGATTGTCATCGAGCCAGTCGCGCATCCGGTCGTCGCCGAAGTCTTCGGTCAGCACCCAGCCATCGTCCGGCGCGGCAGCATAGATTTCCGGCGCTCGCTGCCGGACCTCGGACAGCCAGCGCGCTACATTAAGAAACGGCGCTGGGTCTTCCTCTGGCGGGGGCGCATGCATCAGCATCGCGGGCAGGCCGTCCCGCCGGATGCGGAAATAGCGCCGGAACGAGGCATCGCCGGGAATGGGGTCAACCTCCGCCCCGCCCCAGCCGGCAGAGTTCAGGAAGGAATCGAGGCCGTCGGGCAAATCGCTCATCGCCAGCGCGTTAGCCAATCGGACCCCGGCTCGACAATCGCAATCCGCCCCGGTCCGGAAACTTCCAGGTGGATGGCAAGGCACCCCGGCTCATGCGCGAAGCCGCCGGCATGCTCCGGCCACTCCGCCAGCAGTGCCGCGCCATCGCGGTAGTCGTCGAGACCGATTTCAGCAGCTTCGGCCGCTGCTTCCAGGCGATAGAAGTCGGCATGGGCCACGGGCAATCGCACGGCAGGCGGATCGTAGGTTTCGACGATGGTGAAGGTGGGCGATGGCACCTCCCCCCCATAACCCAGCGCCTTCAGCATTGCCCGGGCCAGCGTGGTCTTGCCCGCGCCCAGACCGCCCGTCAGCGCGACGACATCGCCCGGCCGCAAGTGCGCGGCGATCCTCCCGCCCAATACGTCCATTGCCGCAAGGTCGGGCAGGTCAATCCTCACGGCAGAATGATCGTGGCCGTCGTACCAGCACCGCGCCGCGAGACGATTCCGAGCGTGCCGCCGTGCGCCTCGACCAGCTGGCGGGCCAAGGGAATGCCCAGCCCCTGACGCTTTTCATCTCCGCCGCCACCCGGCGCAAGCTTGCCCGTCGCCTGCGCCAGTTCGGCCGCATCCATCCCGCGCCCGTTATCCGACACCACAATCCGCCCGACACCATCCTTCTTCGATAGATCGACCAGGATCTTGCCTCCGCGCGGTGTTGCGGCGATCGCATTGTCGAGCAGATGCCCGAGTGCCCGCCCGAGCTGACGCGCGTCGGCGAACACCCGCCCGCTTGCCTTGCTGCCGCGCAGATCAAGGCTGAGCCCGGCATGGGTAACCGCCTGCTCGCGCGCGCGAACGATTTCGGTCGCGAAGGTGAACAGGTCGATATCCTGCTTGGTCAGCGGCAGAAGCCCGGCCTCGCTCTGCGACAGGTCGAGCACGTTTTCGACCTGTTCGGTCAGCCGGGCGACCGAATCGAGGATCGCCTGGACATATTCGCGGCCCTGCTCTCCCAGATCGCCGGCGACCCCGGCCTGAAGCAGCTCCGCAAACCCGCCGATCGACGTCAGCGGGGTGCGAAACTCGTAGGACATATTGGCGAGGAACCGGGTCTTGACGGCATCCGCTTCTTCCAGTGCAACCGCGCGCTCGCGCAGCGCAGCTTCGGCTTGCTCGTTCGCGGTAACGTCGAGCACCGTCAGTAGCCCATTGCCATCCGGCAAGGGTATCCCGGCAAACTCCAGCGTACGCCCGTCGGCGAGGGTGACCCGCCCGCCCTTCTCCCGGCGGTCGAGCGTTGCGGCGCGAATGATCTCTCCGATCCCCGTTGCCTGCTTCGGCACCGCAAGGTTCGGTTTGATCGCAACCAGAAGTTCCTCCGCCGAAGGATGCGCATCCAGCATCTCCGGATCGAGTCCCCAGGTGCCCGCGAAACTGCGGTTCCAAAGCTGCAGATGCCCGTCGGGCGCGAACACGGCGAGCGCCTCGAACAGGCTGTCGAAAGTTGCCGTACGGGTGCGCAAGAGCGTGTCTCGCGTGGCAGACAGGGCAAGTTGCTCGGTCCTATCTTCGGCAATCAGCACCAGGCCGCCATCGGGCATCGGCTGGCCAACGATCCGCAGATGCGTGCCATCGGACAGCGGCCACGCCTCTTCTTTCGATTCGTCGCTCGCAAACCAAGCGGAATGTTCGCTGCGCCAAGCCGGGAAGTCGCGCACCTCGGGGGTACGCCCTGTATCCCGGGCACCGCTCAGGAACTGCTCGAAGCCCAAGCCCTGCGCCACCACGCCTGAATTGAGCTTGAAGATGCGGCGGAAAGGCTGGTTGGCAAAAGCGATCTTCCGCTTGCCATCGAACTGCGCAACGCCGATCGAAAGCTGATCGAGCATCGAGCGTTGTGCATCGCGGAAGGCACGGAATTCGCGCGCAAGCTCCTCCATTTCCTCGATATCGACGGCGTATCCGGCGACACCCTCCTTACCGAGCGGCAAGTCGCTGACCCTGAGCGAGCGGCGCTCGCCCCCGATGGTGGTGGTCACGATCCGTTCGATCGGCAGCCCCTGATCGCCCGCCTGCTTTGCCACCTGCGCTGCGGTCAGCCCATCTACCCGCTCGACCAGCTCGAGCTGTTCCGCCACCGCAGCTTCGGCATTGGCCGCACCGACTGCCGCGACATAGGCCTGGTTGACGAGCCGCAATTGTGCATCCGGCCCGCGGAACCACATCGGTAAAGGAGCCGCTTCGATCAGCCCGACCAGCGCGGCGAAATCCCCGCGTGCCCGCGCCGCTTCCTCGCGCAGCTTGGTCAGTTCGCTCTCGCTCTCGCTGAAGTCGAAAATCCACACCAGCGCCGCGCCGCCGGGCGAGACCTGCGGATCGGCCAGGACGCCCTTCATCGCGAGGCTGCGTTCGGAACCGGGAACCGTCACCGCCAACTGGAAAGGTGCAGCCGTCTTCTGCGCACGTTTGACCAGTTCGGTCAGTTCGGCGAGCTGGGTGCCGGACAGACCGATGCCTGGTCCCCCGTCGAGTTCGGACAAATAGCGAGGCAAGTTCGGCAAGCCGAGCCAACCTGCCAGCCGATCGGACCCCTCGATCCGCCCGTCGGTGCGCACGATCAGCGGGATCGCGGGGGCCTCGTCAATCATCCGCGCCATCCGGCGAGCGGCCTTGCGGCTGCCCTCGGCCTTGCGCGCCCGACCTGCGCCGAGGATCATCATCCATGCCGCCGCCGCCGTCCACGCAGCGAGCAGCACCCCGAGCAAGGCCAGCATGGTGGGTGAAAGTTCCATCGCTAGTCAGCTATGCGCGCAGGCGGCGGGTTGCAACGGCAACATGGCAGCGCTGCACGGTTGAACGACGAAACGCCGCTCTCCCGGCAAGGAAAGCGGCGTTTTGCGCAATGGAAAGCGGATCAATAGCGATAATGATCCGGCTTGAACGGGCCAGCCTGCGGCACCCCGATATAGTCGGCCTGCTTCTGGCTCAGCTGGGTAAGCTGGACACCGAGCTTCTCGAGATGCAGCGCGGCGACCTTCTCGTCGAGGTGCTTGGGCAGGACGTAGACGTCGTTGGCATACTGGTCGGTGTTCTTGAACAGCTCGATCTGCGCCAGCGTCTGGTTTGTAAAGCTGCTCGACATCACGAAGCTCGGGTGGCCCGTGGCACAGCCGAGGTTCACCAGGCGGCCCTTGGCGAGCACGATGATCGACTTGCCATCGGGGAAGGTGACCAGGTCGGTGCCTTCCTTGACCTGCTTCCAGTTGTAATTGTCGAGCGCGGAAATCTGGATCTCGGAGTCGAAGTGGCCGATATTGCACACGATGGCCATGTTCTTCATCGCCTTCATGTGCTCGGCGGTGATCACGTCTTCGTTGCCGGTTGCGGTGACGAAGATGTCGGCGCGTTGCACCGCGTTTTCCATCGTCACCACTTCATAACCGTCCATTGCTGCCTGCAAGGCGCAGATCGGATCGACTTCGGTGACCATTACCCGCGCGCCGCCATCACGCAGCGAAGCGGCCGAGCCCTTGCCGACATCGCCGTATCCCGCAACGCAGGCGACCTTGCCGGCCAGCATAACGTCGGTCGCGCGGCGGATTGCGTCGACCAGCGATTCCTTACAGCCGTAGAGATTGTCGAACTTCGACTTGGTCACGCTGTCGTTGACATTGATAGCGGGGAACGGGAGCTTGCCCTGCTTCGAGATCTGGTACAGCCGCATGACGCCGGTGGTCGTCTCTTCCGAGACACCCTTGATGTTCTTGACCGAAGCCGTGAGGTAGCCCGGCTTTTTCGCGACGAACGCCTTGAGCGCGCGCTGCATTTCGATTTCTTCGGCATTGGTCGGCTCGGGCATGGTTTCGCCCGCTTCGATCCGCGCGCCCCACAGCGCGAACATGGTGGCATCGCCACCATCGTCGAGGATCATATTGGCGGTCAGGTCAGGGTTGGCTTCGCTCGACCAGTCGAAGATGTTGCCGACCTAGTCCCAGTAATCGGCCAGGCTCTCGCCCTTGATCGCGAACACCGGGATGCCCGAAGCAGCGATCGCCGCAGCGGCGTGATCCTGCGTGGAGAAGATGTTGCAGGTCGCCCAGCGCACGTCCGCGCCCAGCGCGACCAGAGTTTCGATCAGAACCGCAGTCTGGATCGTCATGTGCAAGCTACCGGTGATCCGCGCGCCCTTCAGCGGCTGCTCGGCGCCATATTCGTCGCGCAGCGCCATCAAACCGGGCATTTCGGTTTCGGCGATGGCGATTTCGTCCCGGCCATACTCGGCGAGCGAAATGTCCTTGACGATATAGTCCTTGTCGAGAGCGGCAGTGGCCACGCTGTGTCTCCTGTTTCGGGCTGCAGGCGGGCGCTTGGATGCCCGTGCAATGATGGCGGCCATCTAGCGATTGCCCCCCTGAGAGGCAAATATAAAGTTTTCTTTATATCCTTTCCCGTTGCCCCGCGCGGCCTCGTGCCTATATCGGGCGCGGACAAAGGCAAACGCGAAAGGAAATTGCGTCATGACGATTGCGGTTGGAGACAAGCTGCCCGATGTGAAGCTGGTAAAGGTCACCGAGGGCGGACCGGAACAGGTCCAGTCGAGCGACTATTTTGCGGGCAAGACAGTCGCCCTTTTCGCCGTACCCGGTGCCTTCACCCCGACCTGCTCGGCGCGTCACTTGCCTGGCTATGTCGAGAAGGCAGCCGAGCTGAAATCGAAGGGTGTGGACGAGATCGTCGCCACTTCGGTCAACGATGCTTTCGTCATGGGGGCATGGAACAAGGCCGCCGGAAGCGACGACATCACCATGCTGGCCGACGGAAATGCCGATTTCGCCGAAGCGCTCGGCCTCAGCGCCGATTTCTCGGGCTTCGGGATGGGCAAGCGCAGCCAGCGCTTCTCGATGATCGTCGAAGATGGCGTGGTGAAGGAACTCAATGTCGAGGCCCCGGGCGACTTCTCGGTCTCGAGCGCGGAACATCTGCTCGGTCAACTCTGATCGTTCGGCAGGGCTGCAAGAATGAAGGCGCCGCTCCCTATCGGAACGGCGCCTTTCTTTTACGCGCTATGAGGTTCCGCGGTCATCCATAACCCATCAGGCCGAGCACTTCCTTGCGGCTACGATGATCGTCGAGAAAACATCCGAGCAAGCGCGAGGTGATCATCCCGACGCCCGGTGTACGAACCCCGCGCCCGGTCATGCAGCCATGCTGCGCCTCGATCACCACCGCAACGCCGTGCGGTTGCAGATTGTCCCAGATGCACTGCGCCACCTCGGCCGTGAGCCGTTCCTGGATCTGCAGGCGGCGTGCATAGCCGTGCAGCACGCGTGCCAGCTTGGAGATGCCGACCACGCGCTTGTCCGGCAGATAGGCGATCGATGCCTTCCCCGTAATCGGCGCCATGTGGTGCTCGCAGTGGCTCTGGAACGGGATGTCCTTCAGCATCACGACTTCGTCGTAGCCGCCGACTTCCTCGAACACGCGGCCCAAGTGCACCGCCGGGTCTTCCTTGTATCCCTGGCAATATTCCAGCCATGCGCGGCCCACCCGCTGCGGCGTATCGAGCAAGCCCTCACGGGTTGGATCGTCACCCGCCCACTCGATCAGCGTGCGGATGGCATCCTGTACGTTCGCGGGAACGGCGGGTTTGCTGATCCCCGATCCGTCAGCCGCATCGTCATCGCCGCAGCTTGCCACGTTCGTCATTGTCCGTTCCCCCGTCGCGCTGCGCGCAGATTACCGATTTGCTGGGAAAGATAGGGTGGAACGGAGGGATGACAACAGAGCTCGGCAGTTTGATTGCTGCCCGGAGCCTACTCCTTGGCCTCTTCCTTCGCTTCGGGCGTCACCTCGGCATCGGCCTTTTCCTCGCGCTTGCGGCGGTCGAAGACCTTGCGCATGTGTTCTTCGTCCTCATCCGTCAGATAGTTCGAGAAGTCGGGGAAATGCTCCTCTTCTTCCTCTTCGATGTGATGGCGATAGCGGTCGTCGAACGAACGGAACTTCACCAGCCAGCCGCCGCTCGCCATGTCGGTTGCGGCAAGGTTGTTGAGCATTTCGTCGATTTCGTGGTGCTCGGCGACCGAGTGTCGCGTTTCGTCGGTCGTTTCGGGCTTGCGCAGCATCGTCGAGTATAGCGCCTGCTCTTCTGCGGCGGCGTGGCCTTTGAGTTCCTTGGTCAGCTCGGTGAACAGCTGCTCGCGTTCGGCGCTATCGCCCTGGGTCTTGCCGATCCTGTCCAGCAGATCCCGATGAATGTCGTGATCTTCCTTCAGACGGGCGAAAATGGCCTTGGTGGCGGACATTGCTGTGCTCCTGCAATCGGTCGGGTGGAATATGTCGGTTGCCAGTGCAACCCGCCGCGCAGCTTGTGGTTCCGCATCCGGACACTTGGAATGGCGCAACGCGGTGCCATATCGTCGGCATGAGCATATCGTCTGCTGCCATGCCAACCACACAGGATTTCGAGCGGATCGCGCTTGAGACCTTGAGCGCCCTGCCCTCCCATCTGCGCGAACAGATGGAAGATGTGGTGCTCGACATCCGCGAATTCGCCAGCCCCGAGCAACTGGCCTCGGTCGGGATTGCCAGCCAATGGCATTTGACCGGGCTGTACGAGGGCCGACCGATCGATGAACGTTCGAGCTGGGAATCGGGCACGCTTCCGGCGATGATCACCCTGTTCCGGCAACCGCTTCTGCGCGAATGGCGCGAAACCGGGGTCGAATTCGAGGCGCTGGTGCGGCACGTGGTGATCCACGAGGCCGGGCACCATTTCGGCTTCTCCGACGAAGAGATGCACGCGCTCGAGGATTCGGCGGAAGACTGATTTCGCCGGTCGGCCAGCAGTCAACCTGACCGCTGAACTTCGCCCCGCTACAGCGCTGCAAACACGGTCTTGTCGGCAAACACCGTTGGCTCAAGGTCGATCACGAGATTGAACACCTTGCTGGTCCGCGCCAACGGGTCCAGCACATTCCACGGCGGAAACGACGGATTGTGGAGGCTCACCGTACCTGGGGTATAGTTGGTGGTGTCGATCTGCGCGGAAGGATCGTCCCCATGGTCGCGCAGGATGGCTGCGATATCATTGTCGAGCTGTCCGAAATAATTGACGATGTCGCCCACGATGTCGAGTTCGAGCCCGGTGGTTGCGCCGAGCGAGGTCAGCAGCGAACCGATATTGATCAGCGTTGTGAGCACCAGCTCGTCTTCGCCGACCTCGAGACCCAGTTTACGAATCTGGAGCAGGTCTTGCAGCGTTTTCTCGTTCAGCTTGATGATCGCTTCGAGCCCCTCGCCAAAAGCGATGCCCATCTCGACCCCGGCGCTAATTCCCTCGAGAGCCGCGGATGGATCCTCGCCCACACCGGCCTTGGCGCCCGCTTGAGCGATCGTCGCGCCCTGGCGCACTTCGGTCGCTGCCGTACTCAGGAATGTATCGAGCACAGCGGCATTGTTGGCGGCGATATCCGCTTGCAGGCTGGCGATCGAATTCTGCAGACCGGTTATGGCACTAGACACCGTGCCGACCTCGGTTAGCACGCGGTCAAAATCCGTAGAGAATGCTGCGAGCGCTTTGGACAGGCCGGCCTGATACGATGCGACCGAGGCCTTGGCCCCCTTGTTCTCTGCAATAAGAATCTCGATGATCCGCTTGAGGTTGATAAGCGACGTGGTGACAGCCGGATTGTCACCTTCATATGCGGCGGCGACCAGCGCAGGATATTCGATCGCCATCCGCGCCGAAAAGCGCGAAAAGCTCTCCAGGGCAGTCAGCACATCGTCCTTTACCGGAGCGCCACCGGCGACCGGATCGCCTGTTTCCCAAATACTCGCCATCGACTGGGCGGTTTTGAAATGCAGGTCGATCGCGCCCATGATCAAGCTCAAGGTTGCCGCGGGAATCGTCTCGTTGGGCGGAGGCGCCGACGGCACCGCGGTGGTCAGGAGTTGGTTGGCCGTCAGGCTGTTCTGCCCGTAGGCTGTCGCCTGGACCCGGTGCGCCACAAGCGCATCGGGCAGATCGAAGATATTCGCATTCATTTCCGGTCACTCCTTCGGGCAAGCCCTTTGGTGGTAAGAAACGCGGCCACACGCCGCAGGGATGCGGATCGCATTATGATCCGGGCGCATCCTTCGCGTTGACCATCTGCTGGATGCTGACATTCTGGGAAGGCAGCGGAGCTATCAGCATGTCGCAGAGCTTCGCGAGCGCATCATAATCGCTCAGCAGATACTCCGCATCGAGCTCCAGCTGGCTCTCGGATACTCCGCCCGAAACATCCTGGATGAAGGTTTCCGCATCATCCGCCGCCGCACCGAAATCGTTGGCCATCACCAGCAGCTCTTTCGAAATGGATTCTGCCGCGTTGACCCCGTTGCCAAGTTGCGAAACGGCGTTCCTGATGGTGTAGAGCGGATGCAGAATAGCCTGCTCGTCTTCGGTCAGAGCGATGTTCTGCAGGTCGGTATTGATCTGGGCCACGTCCTGCGCCTTCTTGCCGGCCATTTCGACCTCGCCGAACACCGTCAGCCCGGCAGAAACCCAGCCGACCGGGTTCCAGAACATCACAATGGCTATCAGGCCGCCAACGATCCCCACCGACGCCTGGCCAAAGGTGATCCAGTTGATCTCCGTTTGCAGGTCGGAGATCTGCTGGTTCAGGGCTGTCACCTGATCGTGCAGTTGCTGCGCCGCCTGCGCTTCGGTCAGCGTATCGAGATTGAGCACTTTGCCATCTGCCGGCGGGATGGCAGTCTGCAAGGTCTGGAAGTCGCCGTTCAGCTTGGACTCCCAGGTCTGTAGCGTCTTGACCGAGCTGTCGGTGCTGGTGTGCGCTGCAGCCACCTGTGTCTGGAACTGCTGCGCATTTTTTTCCATCAGGGTCAGCGCGGCGGCGACATCTACAGGATTGGGCCCGCCCGGATTCTTGAGCTGGTCGATGATCTTGTTGACCACCACGGTACTGTGGCGGACATAGGTCGCGCCGGCCGAGACGACATCGGTGATCCCATTGATCTGTTCGGTCAGTCCCTGCGCGGTTGACTGCGCGCCTTTGAAGTCGGTCGCCATCTGGGTGAGCGCGTCATTCGCGGCCTTTACCACCGACGCATCCACATGATCGTTCGGTGGCAACTGCGGCGGCGCGCCGACCGAGGTGATATAATTGACGAAGTTTTGCATGATCTGCTGGGCTGCGCCGAGCTGGCTAAGCTGTTCCTTGAGCGAGCCGGTGCCGAGCTTTTGCTGGAGTGCCGATTCTGGTGCAGTGGTAGCCATTTTTCACATCCTCCCGATGGGTGTCACGCGGAAACTCGCGCAGAAAATTACGATACCTTCTCCAGGATCGTCACGATTGCCTGCCACTCCGACTGCACATAGGCGAGATCGTCGAGCACGCCCTGGCGAGTGGTCTCGCTCACGATCGCGTCGAGATCCTCTTGGACCGTCGCCACGTTGTCAGCCAGGCTGCGCCACGAAATTTCCAGCGCACCGGCCACCTTGGCGATATCCCCTTGGGTGGCGACGACCTGATTGAGCGCATCTATCGTGTTCGAGTTCAGGGCTACCTGGTATTGCTCCTGGTCGATTTCGGCCATGGTGTTCTCAAGGTCTTGCTTGAGGCTGCCGAAGGCATACTCGAATGCGTGGCCGATCTGCTCGCAGCAATTCCCGCCGGTCATTTGCTGCATCCGGTTCTGGAGATCCTGGACCTTGAGCTGGAGCTGCGCGTTATCCTGCAGAAGCTGATTATTGTAACTGTTGAGCGTGGCAGAGACGCTATTGGCGGTATTCTGGAACTGGGTCAGCAATTCGCTTGCCGCCAGCGCTTGAGCCGCGATCCCCGGCACCACCGTATCGAGCACGCTGACCAGTTGCTTTACGTGCGGCTCCAGATGTCCATCGTCAACGGTCGCCTGCTCGTTCCTCGCCACATGCGCGGCGAACTTCAGGATTTCGGCGGAAAGCGACGAGAGCACGGTATTCACCTGCCCGCTCATCGTAATCAGTGGTTGAACGTTGTTGTCGAGCAGACCCTGCAATGTCGAACGAACACCGCCGGAACTCGATTCGACGATCGCAACCGTGTTCTGCAGCATCGCTTCGGATGCCTTCAACGAAGCCATGTTCCCGGCGAGCTGGGTGGTCTGGATGGTCATTCCGGGCACAGGCCCCAGCCCATCGCGTAAAGAAAGTGTCGACAAGCCTATCCCCTTCTCGGCCTCGGACAGGCACGAAACTTGTGGTGACTTAAGCAGGCGACACGGATTTTTTGATTGCGCAATTCCTACACTCTGCCGGAACAGAGGGATCGTCAAGTATTACTTGCATATCGCCAGGCCAGGCGGGTCTGACGGCAAGGAATAGGCACCGAGAAACAAGGTCGACGAAAACATTCGGCCCGCCTCCGGGTTTGACGGAAGCGGGCCGAATGATTGGCGCGCCCGGAACGATTCGAACGTCCGACCCCCAGATTCGTAGTCTGGTGCTCTATCCAGCTGAGCTACGGGCGCGCTTGGAGGGCGGCACTTAAGCGCGGCCTAGGCGCTTGGCAAGCCCCTAGCGTGGGCTTTTTGCAAACAGCTGTTCGGTCAGAACGATATCGAGCGGCGGCTTGTCGAGCGCCTTGACCTCGGCCCCGTCGAACCATTCAATTTCGCCTCCCTCTTGCGGCTCCGGCATGCCGGTCCAAACCGTGCAAGCGTAAAGCAAAATGACAATCGGTGGTACGGCTCCGTCGACCGGTGTCTGGGCGAATCCAGCAGGCTCCAGATGTGATGGATCGATCCCGATTGCCAATTCCTCCGAAATCTCACGAACCAGAGCAATTACAGGATGTTCGCCCGGTTCGACCTTGCCGCCGGGAAACTCCCACAATCCGCCATGCGCCTTCTCCGGCGGCCTGCGGTGCATCAGTATCCGGCCGTCCGGCGCGCGCAGGGCCAGCGCCACCACAGGAGTCCATGTCGGGATATTTTCCATCGAGCAGTTCCCCTTCAACGCTTTCTTAACCCCTTGGCGCGAAAAAGGCGATCGATCAGCCACGGAATAGGGGTTTTCCGATGCACATTCGTTCCATTCTCAAGCTAGTCGCGAGAGACGAGCGTGGCGGCACAGCCATCGAATACGGACTGATCGCTTCCTTGATCGTGATTGCGTGTATCGGTGCTTTCGAGGCGGTAGCCAACGAAAACACCGGCCTTTGGGCAGTGATTTCGAACAAGGTTTCAGAAAACATGGGGGAATGAAATCTTAAGCATGCACGCTTAGCGTTTCGTCAATTTCTTCCATGTAGTTCGAAGTCACTCTTTTCCAAACTGACCAGGGGAAGAGCGGGTAAGAAGACCACACCAGGAGACCGATTATGAAGTTCCTCAACAAACTGCTCCGCAACGAAGACGGCGCAACCGCAATCGAATACGGCCTGATCGCCGCCCTGATCGCAGTTGCTGCAATCACCGCAATGCAGGGCCTCGGCAACGAGCTGAACACCACTTTCTCGACCGTGTCGACGAAGATGGGTGAATCGAACACCGTCTGATAGGCGTTCGTTCCAAGCAAAAAGGAAGAGCGGCGGGAGCGATCCCGCCGCTCTTTTTTTGTTCCCGCCCGATCAGCGGCTGCGAACGACCAGCTTGACCTTCTGCCCAGCCTGCAGCGTATCGTTCGGGCCGAGCGCGTTGAGCACCCGGAACCGCTCCACTTTCCCGGTGTCATAGGCCATGCGGTTTGCCAGCGACTGGACGGTGTCACCGCGCGCTACGGTCACCACATCGATGTAACGCGGTTTGATCGCGGAGGCTTCGCTGGTCGAAATACGGCGCACCGAATTGAACATCGCATTGAACGTGCCAGACTGGCCGGCCGGGACGATGGTGGCAAAGTGATATGCCTGGCTGTTGCCGAATTCATAGGCGAACACCGTCACATCGACCTGGCTGCTGCCGTTGTTGACGCGTGCGGTGCCATAGGCGGCCGGAATACCATTCACCGTGGTACGCTGGATCGACGACGGAGCGAGAGCCTGCTGCTGGCTGCCCAACGCGGTGAAGACCGAGCGTAGATAGGTTTCCAGATTGCCCGAATAAGGCCCGGTGCTGAACTGCGCCTTGCCGCTTTGCCCATTGATCGACACCGCGCGCGGGCTGTTCACCATGTAGTAGCCCTGCGGCACCGAGAACGACAGCCGCAGGTCCGGGTGGATGAACTGCTGCCCTTCGATCACGCCCTGTGCAGGGTCGTCGCCATAGAGGATTCCGTCGATCCGGGTGAGGAAAACGTCGCGATTGAGCGTCCCGGTCCCCGCGCCGGCCTTGGCCAGCGCCGTCTGCACGCGGCTCTGCGGGTCGGGATGGGTCGAGGCCCACTCGGGAATGCTGGCGTTGCCGGCACCCTGCAACTGCGCATCGAGCGCGTTTTGCGAGGCCAGGCTCTGAAGCACGGTCGACATCGCGCGCGGATCGTACCCGGCACCCGTCAGATACTGGATCCCCAGTTCGTCGGCCTCGAGCTCCTGCGTACGCGAGAACCGCAAAGTCAGAAGCTGCGATCCTTGCAAGAAACCGCGCGACAGGGTGTTGCCGACCTGACTGTCTCCCAGCAACACGCCTGTGAGGATGGCAAGCCCCGCCCCGATGAGCGTGTTCTGCTGCGCGGCGCTCTGGCGGCGCT
>JBGSPZ010000179.1:0-2031 GCA_041738375.1 Parerythrobacter sp.
GGTGAACGAGCACGCCGCGCGGCTGGTCAAGAAGGCGGTGGTCGGCACCGGCGGGGCGGACAAGGCGCAGGTGCAGGCGATGCTCAAGGTGCTGCTGCCAGGCGCAAGGATCGAAGGCGCGGATGCGGCCGATGCGCTTGCAGTGGCGATCGCCGATGCGCATCTGGGGTCTCGCACTTAACCCAGCCACATCGTCATTGCGAGGAGCGCAGCGACGCGGCAATCTAGTGCGGCGACGTGCAGCTCTGGATTGCCTCGCTTCGCTCGCAATGACGATAACTGGTAATGGAACTTCGAATGATCCACCTCTACGGCATCCCCAATTGCGATACGGTCAAGAAGGCGCGGGTCTGGCTCGAAGCCAAGGGGCTGGGCTACACCTTCCATGACTACAAGAAGGAAGGCGCGGACCCGGCGAAGCTGGCTGCATGGATCGGGGCCGCCGGTCTCGACACGTTGCTCAACCGGCGCGGGACGACCTATCGCAAGCTGACCGATGCCGAGAAAGCGGATATCGATCGCGGCGAGGCCGTGTCAGTGCTGGTTCAGCATCCCTCGCTGATCAAGCGGCCGATCGTGGAGCATGAAGGCGGCCTGGTGGTCGGCTTCAAACCGGAAGAATGGGACGCAGCCTTTTGACCAGGATTTTCCTCGCCGCATTGGCGCTTGCGGTCGCCGCGCCCGCAATGGCCGACACGCCGATCATCATCGCGCATCGCGGCGCGAGCGGGGAACGGCCCGAGCATACGCTCGCGGCCTACGAGCTGGGGATCGATCAGGGCGCGGACTACATCGAGCCGGATCTTGTCGTGACCAAGGACGGCGTCCTTGTAGCGCGACACGAGACGGAGATTTCCGAGACCACCGATGTCGCATCGCGCGAGGAATTTGCCGATCGCCGCCGATCGAAAACGGTCGACGGGCAGCTGGTCAACGGGTTCTTCGCCGAGGATTTCACCTTGGCGGAACTGCGCACCCTGCGCGCGAAGGAGCGCATTCCTGGCCTCCGCCCGCAGAATGCGCGCTATGACGGGCTGTACCAGATCCCGACGCTGGAGGAGATCGTTCGCCTGGTTCGCGCGAAGGAAATCGAGGTCGAGCGACAAATCGGCATCTACCCCGAACTCAAGCATTCCGAATTCCTGCTGCAGGAAGAAGGGATCGACACGGTCGACCTGCTGTTGCTCGAACTCAAGCGGCTGGGCGTCACGCCGGAAGACCTGGTGTTCATCCAGAGCTTCGAAGTCGGTCCGCTGCAACGGCTCAACCAGCGCAGCGAGTTCAAGCTGGTCCAGCTGGTCAGCGCCGAGGGCGGCCCGGCCGACGAACCCGAGATGCGCTATTCCGAGATGGTCACGCCGAGCGGACTGGCGGAGATTGCGACCTACGCCGACGGGATCGGGGCGAATCTGGCGCTGGTGCTGAAGCCGGATGGCAAGGGAACTGCGCTGGTCGGCGATGCCCGTGCCGCAGGATTGCTGGTCCATACCTGGACCGTCCGCAAGGAAAACGCCTTCCTTCCCCCGGCGCTGCGCAGCGGAGAGAGCGACGCGGCGCAGGGCAATGTTCTGGCGCTACTGATCCTGCTGCTCGATGCCGGGGTCGATGGCATCTTCACCGACGATCCTGCCGCGGGCGCGATTATCAAGATGCGGCCCAAACCGGCGGCGCAGCCCGAGTGAGAGTCTCGGAAGAAGGCTAAGCGCGGCGCGCGCTCAGGATATAGTTCAGGCTTTCATCGTCGGACAGATGCAGGCCCTTCGACAGCGAGAAGGCGATACCCCTGCGCGCGGTAACTTCGAGGCCGGCTTGCACCAACAGGCTTTCCAGCTCTTCCGGCGTCACGAAATCGTCCCAGTGATGTGTCCCGCGCGGCACCATACCCACCGCCTCGGCCGCGCCGACCAGCAGCAGGCGGCTGGCGGGCGTCCGGTTGGGGGTGGAGAGCACCATAAGCCCGCCGGGCGCGAGACGGTCCGCCAGCGCGGCCACGAACGCGGCCTTGTCCGCGACGTGCTCGATCACTTCCAT
>JBGSPZ010000207.1:0-5112 GCA_041738375.1 Parerythrobacter sp.
GGCGCGGGTTCGACCAGCTCAAGATCGCCGGGCAGCGCGGCAAAGGCGTCGGCCAGCCCGCCCGCCAGTTCGGCCAGCCCTTCGAGGTTCGCCGTGCCGGTGTTGATCGCGCTCCATTCGCAGGCATGCGCGAGCATTGCATCCTGCTCGATCGGCGCGATCAGCGCTTCGGTCTGGCTATCCGGTTTCATGGGTAACCGGCTCTAGCGGCGGATCGGCGCAGCCTCCACCCCTGTTATTTCGAGGAGGGGCAGCGAGACTTGATGAGCCAGGGGCGGATCTGGTCTGGCGCCTTGCCACCACTCTTGTCATCCCCGCGAAGGCGGGGATCCATGGGCGACATAGTGCCATGGATTCCCGCCTTCGCGGGAATGACAATAAAAAGGGAGTCGGGTCCGCCAAAGATTCGAGCGACGCTAACTAGCTGGGGGCTCAAGGGCGTTGCAAAGCCGCGCCTGCTTGGCCATAGCGCGCCTCGTCCTCCCCGGGATTTGCCGCTATCGTCCCCTCGTGCACCCGCGTGCGCGAAGCAAATTTGTGAGGATTCATGACCGATTACGTCACGCGCGCCGGATTGCAGGTGTACCCCGGGCTGGCCGATTTGCTGGAAACGCAGGTGCTCCCCGTGCTCGGCCGCGATGTGGAGGCCTTCTGGCTCGGCTTCGCCTCGCTGCTGGCCGAAATGGCCCCGCGCAACCGCGATCTGCTGGCAAAGCGCGACATGCTGCAGGCGCAGATCGATGCGTGGCACAAGGAGCGCGCGGGGCAGCCGCATGATGCGGCTGCCTATCGCGCCCTCCTCGAACAGACCGGCTACCTCGTCCCCGAGCCTGCACCGTTCGCCATCGGCACCGAAAACGTCGACGCGGAAATCGCCACCATGGCCGGACCGCAGCTGGTTGTGCCGATCCTCAACGCCCGCTTCCTGCTCAACGCCGCCAATGCGCGCTGGGGGAGCCTGTACGATGCGTTCTACGGCACCGACACGCTCGACGCGCCGGCTGCACTGTCCGGCAGCTACGACGAGCTGCGCGGGCAGGCGGTGATCGCGCGCGGGCGCAAGTTTCTCGACGAGACGCTGCCGCTGTCGGGCAAGAGCTGGACCTCTATCACGGGCCGCGACGATATCGTGCTGCAAGACCCCTCGCACTATGTGGGCGAAACCGACAAGGGCATGCTGTTCCGGAACAACGGCCTCCACATCGAAGTCGTGTTCGACCCTGAATCGCCGATCGGGCAGGGCGACAAGGCGGGCATCGCCGACATCAACCTCGAAGCCGCGCTGACCACCATCTGCGACTGCGAGGATTCGGTCGCGGCGGTCGATGGCGAGGACAAGACGCTCGCCTACACCAACTGGCTGGGCCTCATTCGCGGCGATCTGCAGGAGACCTTCGAGAAGGGCGGGGCGCAGATGACCCGTGCGCTCAATACCGACAAGCTCTACCGCGATGCCGAAGGCAACCAGCACGCGCTGAACGGGCGCAGCCTGCTGTTCGTGCGCAACGTCGGCCACCAGATGACCAACCCGGCGATCCTGCTGTCGGATGGCTCCGAAATCCCCGAAGGCATCATGGATGCGGTGTTCACCAGCGCGATCGGCGCGCTCGATGTCGAAGGACACGCCAGATTCGGCAATTCGCGCCACGGCAGCATCTACATCGTCAAGCCCAAGATGCACGGGCCGGAAGAATGCGCCTTTACCAACTCCCTGTTCGATGCGGTGGAAGACCTGCTCGCCTTGCCGCGCCACACGATCAAGGTCGGGGTGATGGACGAGGAACGCCGCACCTCGGCCAACCTCGCCGCCTGCATTCACGCGGTGAAGGACCGTATCGTCTTCATCAACACCGGCTTCCTCGACCGCACGGGGGACGAGATCCACACCTCGATGCAGGCCGGCCCGATGATCCGCAAGGGCGCGATGAAGACCAGCGGCTGGCTCGCCGCCTACGAGAAGCGCAATGTCGGGATCGGGCTCAAGCACGGGCTCTCGGGCCGAGCGCAGATCGGCAAGGGCATGTGGGCAGCACCCGACCTGATGGGCCAGATGATGGTCGAGAAGATCGGCCATCTGAAAGCCGGGGCGAACACCGCGTGGGTCCCGTCGCCCACCGCCGCCACGCTCCATACGCTGCATTACCACCAGTGCAATGTGTTCGAGGTGCAGAAAGGCCTCGGCGATATCCCGCCGGTCGACGAACTGCTGGCGATCCCTCTGGCAGAGGGACAGAACTGGTCCGAAGATGAAGTGCGCGAGGAGCTCGACAACAATGCGCAAGGTTTGCTCGGCTATGTGGTGCGCTGGATCGACGCCGGGGTTGGCTGCTCCAAGGTGCCCGACATCAACGACGTCGGCCTGATGGAAGACCGCGCGACGCTGCGCATTTCCAGCCAGCATATGGCCAACTGGCTGCTCCACGGCGTGTGCAGCCGCGATCAGGTGATGGACAGCCTCCACCGCATGGCCGCCAAGGTCGATGCACAGAATGCGGGCGATCCGTTCTACCACCCGATGGCGGGCAACTGGGACACCAGCCTCGCCTTCAAGGCGGCGTGCGAGCTGGTGTTCGAGGGCGTCCGCCAGCCAAGCGGTTACACCGAACCGCTGCTGCACCAGTGGCGCCGGGCGAAGAAGGCTCTCTAGGCGCGGCACGTGAAGCGTCGGCTGCTTCTGGCCGTGATATGTTCGATCACCGCCGGGGCGGTGCTGTGGCTGCTGGTTCGGCCGGAGGTTGCCCCACTTTCCGTCACGTCCGATCCTGAGCCCTATTCACAGAAGGCATTCGACCAGTGGGTCGCAGAGGATACCCAGCGATCTGCCGAATACGGACATTTCGCCGATTTCCTCGCAACGCACGAAGTCGATGGCGTCGTGCCTGTGTGGCAATTGATGCGGACCGATTCGAACCGTGCGAAGGATTGTGAGAGGCCGCAGTTTCTAATCCCGCCGCGCGAAGACTGGAACAACATCGTTCCGGTGCTGGAACTGGTTCGAGACTATGTTCAGCCTGAAATTGGTCGCGTCGAAGTCCAGTCGTCCTACCGCACTTTGGACTTCAACGAGTGCATAGGAGGGGCGAGCCGGAGCAAGCATTTAAGCTTCTCGGCGGTCGATCTGACGGCGGTCGAGCCACTACCCAATCGCGAACTATTTGCCAGGCTGTGCCGGCTGCAAGCGCGGCTCGGGCCCAGCAGCCGCTTCGGACTTGGCGCCTATTTCAATCCTGAACATCCTGATCGCGCCACCGGAAGGTTCCACGTCGACGTTTCAGGTTACCGTAGCTGGGGCTATTCGAAGCATGCACAAAGCAGCGGCTGCCGCGCGTTCCGCTGATCCCATGCACAAACCAAATGTTCAGCCCTTGGCGATAGGCTGAGGGCGTGGAACAGGTGATCGACTTCATCGCGCTCGCGCTGTGGAAGAGCTTTTCGCTCGCGCTCGGGCTCGGCGTCGTCGGGGGCCTGCTCTATATGGTCATGCAGATGCACCTCGCCATGTGGCGGCGGGTCGCGGCGGTCTATGCTGGCACGATCGAACGGGGACAGTTTCCCTCCAAGCTGGCCGGAGCGGTCGCGATCGCCGAGCGCGGGATCCGCTGGGGCTACACCTCGAACCAGCGCCAGCGTGCCTATCCCCCCGTCCGGGTGACCATCCTGCCGGACGCCATCGGCCTCAAGGTGGTGCAACCTTTCGGTTACGGTTCGAAACCGCTGGTGCTGCCCTTCGCGGAAATGGAGCTGGCCTCGACCAAATGGGCGCTGTGGGGCGACCCAGTCGCGATCCGGATGAAGCGGATCGAAGGGGTCGACATCATCCTCTACCGCCACATCATGGAATGGGCGGCCGAGCAGTCGCCGCGCATTGCTGCGATGATGGTCGGGGCCGATCCGCGCTTGCGACAGAATGTGATCGGCTAGGCTGCTTCCGCCGCTTTCGCTGCTTCCAGCGTCTTGCGCCGCCGGTTGCGCTGGACGATGTTGAGGATATCCACCCCGACCGAGAAGCCCATCGCGGCGTAGATATAGCCCTTCGGCACGTGGAAGCCGAAGCCATCGGCGATCAGCACCAGCCCGATCATCACCAGGAAGGCGAGCGCGAGCATCACCAGCGTCGGGTTCTTTTCGATAAAGCGCGCCAGCGGGTCGGCGGCGACCATCATCACGCCCACGGTGATGACCACGGCGGCGACCATGATCGGGATATGATCGGTCATCCCCACGGCGGTGAGGATCGAATCGATCGAGAATACGAGGTCGATCGCGATGATCTGCGCGATCACCGCGCCGAAGGTGGCAGTCGCAGCGGCGGCGACCCCCGGTGTCTTGTCGAGCAGGTCGCCGCTGTCGTCACCCGGTTCCATCGAGTGGTGGATTTCCTTGGTCGCCTTCCACAGAAGGAAGAAACCGCCGGCGAGCAGGATCAGGTCGCGGCCTGAAAACGCGGTTTCGAAGGTCGCATCGCCGTATTCGTTGGGTGCGCCCGAAATACCGAGGTCGAATAACGGTGTCTGCAACGTCACGATCCAGCCGATAACCATCAGCAGGCCGATCCGCATGATCAGCGCGAGCGAAAGGCCGATGCGCCGTGCCTTCTGCTGCTGGTGCTCGGGCAGCTTGTTCGACAGGATTGCGATGAAGATGAGATTGTCGATCCCGAGGACCACTTCGAGCGCGATCAGGGTGAGCAGCGCAAGCCAAGCGGCCGGATCGGACAGGAGTGCCATGATATCCATCGCGCGCGCTGTGCCGATTCGCTCGACACCGCGCAAGCGCGATCTTCGATGTCCTCACCCCATTTGGCGAGCAAGGTCTATATACTCTGCTACGGTGAGCGTTTCCGCCCGCCGCGTTTCGTCGATACCGAGCGTTTCGAGTGCCTGAAGCGCGCCCGGCACACCCTTCAAGCTCTGCCGCAGCATCTTGCGTCGCTGGCCGAAAGCGGCTTCGGTCAGCCGTTCCAGCATGCGGGAGGTCACGCCCTCCGGCATTAGGGCAGGCACGACATGGACGATCGCGCTCATCACCTTGGGCGGCGGGGTGAAGGCGCTGCGGTGGACCTTCATCGCAAGAGTAGCCGCGCTGCGCCATTGCGCGAGCACCGCGAGCCGG
>JBGSPZ010000064.1:0-3769 GCA_041738375.1 Parerythrobacter sp.
GGCTGGAAAAGCGGGCCAATCTGGTCGTTATCGCTGCCACCAACCGCCCCGATGCGATCGACGAAGCGCTGCGCCGTCCGGGCCGGTTCGACCGTGAAATCGTGATCGGCGTGCCCGATGAACGCGGGCGGCGGCAGATTATCGGCATCCACACCCGCGGCATGCCGCTCGGCGAGACCATCGATCTGGACGAACTCGCCCGCGTCACCCACGGCTTTGTCGGCGCGGATATCGCCGCGCTGGCGCGCGAGGCAGCGATTGAGGCGGTGCGGCGGATCATGCCACGGCTCGACCTTGATGACCGCACGATTCCGCCCGACGTGCTCGACGATCTCTGCGTCACCCGCGACGATTTCCTTGCCGCGCTCAAGCGCGTGCAGCCCTCGGCGATGCGCGAGGTCATGGTCCAGGTGCCCACCGTCGGGTGGGACGATATCGGCGGGATCGACGAGGCGATCGACAAGCTCAAGGAAGGGATCGAGCTCCCGCTCAAGAACGCGGCCGCCTTCCAGCGGCTCGGTATCCGGCCGGCGCAGGGCTTCCTGCTCTACGGTCCGCCGGGTACCGGCAAGACGCTGCTCGCCAAGGCGGTGGCGAAGGAGGCTGAGGCCAACTTCATCTCGATGAAAAGCTCCGACCTGCTGAGCAAATGGTATGGCGAGAGCGAGCAGCAGATCGCCCGCCTGTTCCAACGCGCCCGCTCGGTTGCGCCCTGCGTAATCTTCATCGACGAGATCGACAGCCTGGTGCCCGCGCGCGGCAGCGGTCAGGGCGAACCGCAGGTCACCGGAAGGGTGGTCAACACCATCCTCGCCGAAATGGACGGATTGGAGGAGTTGCAGTCGGTGGTGGTGATCGGCGCGACCAACCGCCCGACGCTGGTCGATCCGGCGCTGCTGCGACCGGGAAGGTTCGACGAGCTGGTCTATGTCGGCACGCCGGACGAGATGGGACGCGAACGGATCCTCGGCATCCACACGGCTGCCATGCCGCTGGCCGATGATGTCTCGCTGGCGAACATCGCTGCGAAGACCGACCGTTTCACCGGCGCCGACCTTGAAGATGTCGTACGCCGGGCAGGGCTCAACGCGCTGCGTCGTGCGGGCGGCGAGGTGAAGAGCGTCACTGCGGCAGACTTCACCGAGGCGCTCGACGACAGCCGCGCGACCGTGACCGAGGCGATGGAGGAAGAATACAAGAAGATGCGCGGCGAGCTGAAGAAGCGTGCTGCGCAGGTTTCGCCGATCGGTTTCATCCACGAAGGCATGGTCGAGCCGATCCGCGCCAGGAAGCACGGTCCGGACGAGGTCACACCGCTGGAATAGCTCGGCTCAGACCGGGGCGGACCGCTGGTTCGCCGCCTCGACTTCGAGCCGGTGGCGGATCAGCGCGCCGGGCATTTCCTTGCGCAGCCATTCGATCATGTGCTCGCGCACCGCGCAGCGCAGGTCGAACAGCTCGCCGATCGTGCGCGAGCTCATCGCCAGCCGCAGCTGCACGCTTTCGGGGAAGGCATCGGTCATCAGCGCGGAAGCGTTGCGTCCGTCCCAGCTTTCCTGTTCGCCGAGGAAACGGAGGAACTCCTGCCGGATCGGTTCGATCTCGGTTGCGGGGTCGAGGTGGAGCATCACCGGTCCGGTGAGCATCTCGTTGCGCCGCGACCAGTTCTCGAACGTCTGCTCGAGCACCTGCGTCGTCGGCACGATAATCGCGCGTTCGTCCCACGTGCGGACCACGATGAAGCTCATGCGGATTTCCTCGACCCGACCGGTGTGCCCGTCGACCACCACCAGATCGCCGATTCGCAGCGGCTCGGTCAGCGCCATCTGGATGCCGCCGATCAGCGATTTGAGCGCCGGCTGCGCGGCGGCCCCGACCGCCAGCGAGGCGAGACCGGCGGAGGCGAGCAGGGTGGTGCCGATCGACTGGACCGCAGGAATCGCAAACAGCATGAGCCCGACGGTGATGAACACGATGGCGAAGGTCGCGGTGCGCGAAAGGATCGAGATCCGCGTCCGGCGGCTGCGTACCGCGACCGGATCGACCGAGGATTCGAGCCGCAGCTCCATCGCCGCCGTGAACGCCTTGACCAGCGTATAGGCGATCCATCCGAGCAGGGCGGGCCGCAGGAACCGGGCAAGCGGCTCCCACACCGCAGCAAGCGCATCGTTGTTCTGCGCGGCGATTGTAACCGCGATGGCGATCATCGACCATTTCACCGGCCGCCGGATGCTGTCGATCACCAGCTCGTTGGCGAGGGAATCGGACATACGGGTGAGGCGATGCGCGATCGTGAAAACGATCCGGTAGAGCACCCAAGCCGCGACCACCGCCACGCCAAGGGCAAGCGCGGCGACTGCCACCTCGTCCCATGCGATGGTCCAGCGGGCGAAATTGAGTTGGTCGAGCATGGTGGGCCAACTACTGGCGATGCGATATGGTTTCAACCGAAGCGGTCAGAGCGCTTGACACATTCTCGCGTGAGAGCGAGCCCCCGCCCCTTGCGATAGATGGTAGAGACCTCTCCGCGCAAAATTGCCCAGTCTGAAGAGCTTGCGCCAAAGGTGCGGAATCGGTCATTTGGTCACCCTTGCATATCCAAGGGTTTGTAGGACACCGGAAACCAGCAATCGCCGAATGACGGGTGCGGCGTTCTTTTCAAGATTGGCTGGTTTGGTTAGTCACGATCCATGACGGAGCGACTGGACCGGCTGTACGAACGCGCCGGATTGATTCTGGATGGCAAGGCGAATGGCTTCGGCATGCCGATCTTGCGGGTACTCGCCCACCGGCGATACGGGCAAGCCATGCTACACCTTGCCGCCCGCGAGACAGAACGGGGCGAGCGTGCAGACCTGGGACATATTCGCGATGCGCACAGCCCGGCGGGCCTGATGTATCGGGCTTTCCGTCAAGGCGAGTTCACTGCCGCGCAAAACTTCGCCCTCACCTTGTTCTATCTCGGCGATCTTGCTGGGTATCGATATTGGCTCCGGCGTGCCGCACGAGGCGGTGACGAGGATGCTGCGGCGGAATTGCGCCGGTTCGAGACGCGACAGCCTTGGCCGCTCGCCCGGCGGATCAGACGCAAGCGCCCCTTCAGACGGGATGGTAGCTAGCCGTAAACGGCAATTGATTCCGTCGGGTGGCGGGCGGCGGCGAACGCCGCGCCATCAATGCGCCGCGTCCCAGCTCATTGCCGTCCCGCCTTCGATCCTCAGCCGCTCTCCGCGCTGCTCCGCGACCGATCTCAATCGCTCAGCCAGCCAGCCGTGATCTTGCCGCTGTGCCCTTCCGGCGCCAGCGCGGCGCGCAGCGCTTCCAGCAACGGGGTCAGCCCCTGCGTGAAGGCGTAGGGCGGGTTGACGATAAACAGGCCCGCGCCATTGTAGATGTCGGGCTGGTCGGCATCGTAGAGCCAGTGTTCGACCACCAGAAGTTTCGCGATGCCGAGCCGGCGGAGCTGATCCTTCCACCGCGCGTGCGCGGCGCGGCTCTTGAGCGGATACCAGATCACCGTCACGCCATGCGACCATTTGCGCGATGCGGCGGCCAGGGTGGCCACGACCCGCGCGCGCTCGTCGGTCTGTTCGTAGGGTGGATCGACCACCACCACCCCGCGCGGGGTGCGGGTCGGCAGCATCGCCAGCCACAGTTCATAGGCGTCGCGTTGATGCACGGCAGCGGGCGAGTCGCGCATTGCGCGGCGCAGGGCGGCGGCATCCTCGTGATGCTTTTCGTTGAGGATCAGGACATCCTGCGGGCGCAG
>JBGSPZ010000233.1:0-6631 GCA_041738375.1 Parerythrobacter sp.
TCGCCGTGGCGCAGCGCATGGCGCAGTTGCAGCAGCGCCAGCCCCGGATCGCTCGACCCTGCATAGGCGGCAAAGATCGCCGGATCGGCATTCGCTCCGCCGCTTTCGCAATCGAGCCACAGGCGGAGCAAGGGCAGCTCGCCGAGCGCCAAGACCTTTCGCGCGCCCTCCCAATCCTTCGCCGCCGCGAGCTTGTGGAACCAGGCCTGCGCCAGCGCCGCATGGTCCGGTTCGCGCTGCACCGCCTCGGCGAAGCTGCGCAGCGGATCGTCCTCGCCCGCAGTTATGCGCAGAGTCGCAAGCGTGTTGTGGCCCTCTACCCACCCGGGGCTGCGTGCCAGAATGCCTTCCAGCAGGTGGATCGCCCGCTCGCCCTGCCCTTCCGAAGCCAGCGCCAGCGCGAAATTGCGCACCACATCGGGATTGCCGGGATTGAGCAGCGCGGCTCGCTCGAACAGCGCCACCGCCTCGTACCATGCCTCCCAACGGAACTGCGCCTGCATGAAGGCGAGCCCGCCATGATCCGGAGCCTGCGCTGCCGCTGCATCGACCGCAGCGCAGGCGGTCGCCATGTCTTGCGCAGCGTAAGCCGCCCGCGCCTGCGCCACGAGGGCTTCGACACTGGTTCGCGTCACCGCAGCGCTCACACTGCCGGAGCCTTGCAATGCCGGTCGATGAACTGCTGATGCGTGGTCTGCTTGGCCGCTTCCGCCGCCATGGCCGCGCGCAGCTTGCCGAGCCATTCGCTGGGGGCCTGCTCGCGGTAGCCCGCCACCGGATCACACGCCTCGGGGATATTGCCTTGCCCGATATGCACCGCGTGCCAGCTGGGCGGGCCGAACAGATCCATGTCGCGGGCGATATGGCGGCCGTAGCGGCGGAAATGCTCGATCTTGAAGGCCAGCGTTTCAGGAATGTCCATTTCGCGGCAATAGCGCCACAGCTCGGAATCGTCGCGCCGGGTCAGCTTGTAGTGCAGCACCAGGAAGTCGCGGATGCGCTCGTATTCGGTGCGGGCGATGTGGTTGTATTCCTCGCGCACCATGGGATCGAAGCGGCGGTCGGGGAACAGTGCCAGCAGTTTGGATATCCCGGCCTGGATCAGATGGAGGCTGGTCGATTCGAGCGGCTCCATGAACCCGCTCGACAAGCCGATGGCGACAACGTTCTTGTCCCAGAACTTGCGCCGCATGCCGGTGACAAAGCGCAGCCGGTTTGGATCCGCCAAGGGCTCACCGTCGAGGTTCGCCAGCAGGGTCTGCTCGGCCTCCTCGTCGCTGATGAACTTGCTGCAATAGACATAGCCATTGCCGATCCGGTGCTGCAGCGGGATGCGCCACTGCCACCCGGCCTCTCGCGCGGTCGAGCGGGTGTAGGGGGTAAATTCGCCGCCGTGGGAACACGGGATGGCGACCGCCCGGTCGCACGGCAGCCAGTGGGTCCAGTCCTCGTACCCGGCCTGAAGCGCGCCTTCGATCAGCAGCCCGCGAAAGCCCGTACAGTCGATGAACAGCTCGGCCTCCAGCACCCGCCCGTCTTCGAGCGAGACCGAGCGGACGAACCCGCTCGCCCCGTCGAGCGCGACATCGGCGATCTTGCCTTCGACCCGGGTGACACCGCGCTGCTCCGAATAGGCGCGCAGAAAGCGGGCATAGCGCCCGGCATCAAAGTGGAAGGCATAATCAAAGGTCGACAAGACATTGCGCCCGTCGGGGCTCGGGATGGTGAAGCGGCCCGCCTTGGCCAGTTGCCACGCCATCGACAGCTCGTCGAATTCCCCGGCATCCCCGCCGCTCAGCCGCGCTTGCAACCACAGCTGGTGGACATCGCGGATATCCATCGGCTTGCCGTGCGGGCCGAAGGGATGGAAATAGCGCGTGCCCTTCGCGCCCCAGTCGACGAATTCGATCCCCAGCTTGAACGAGCCCTGCGTCTCGCGGATAAACTCGCGCTCGTCGATGCCGAGCATGGCATTGAAGGTGCGGATCGGCGGGATGGTCGCCTCGCCAACGCCGACGGTGCCGATGGCTTCGGATTCGACCAGCGTGATGGCGCAACCCTTGGGCAGTGCGTTCGCCAGCGCCGCCGCCGTCATCCAGCCGGCGGAGCCGCCACCGACCACCAGAATCGAGCGGATTGCACGGTCATCAGCTGCATCGGTCATGTGCGAACCCTAGCGCGACGAAACGGGGACCGGTAGCCTGAACCACCGGTCCCCGTGGGTGGCGGTGGGAGCCGCCGGGAGGATGTGCGGCACGCTCTCCACGTGCCGCACGATCTGCTTCACTGCTCAGAAAGTCAGGCGGACCGATGCACTGACATTGCGACCGGGGACCGGCGTTCCGCTGACGATCGCCGGGGAAACCCCGCCATTAACCAGCGTCGCACCGTTGCCGCGCAGGTCGAAGGTGTTGAACAGGTTGTAGACGTTCACGCCAAGCTCGAGGTTGTCGAGCGGGCTGACGCGGAGCGAGGCGTTGAAGGTCGTCTTGCCTTCGTATTCGCGCAGCGCATCGTCGACCACGCTGGTCTGGCCGGTCGCCGACAGGCCCAGCGTCACGATATCGGCGAAATCGTAAGATGCCGAAAGCGAGTAGCTAAGGTCGGGGATGAACGGTGCCTGGGTGAAGTTCGCCGCGCCCGACAGCTTGCGTTGCGCGTCGGAGTAGGTCGCATTGGCCACGAACAGCAGCCCGCCATTCCGGTAGGTGCCGAAGAATTCGAACCCCTTCGACTTGTATTCGCTGTCGATGATGCAGCCGCCGGTGCCGCCAGGGCAGCGGGTGGCCGAAAGCTCGAAAGTGCTCTGGCTGAAATCGCCCTTGAGCAGCGTCAGTTCCGCTGTCCAGTCGCCGCCGCCGAGGCCGCCGCGCGCCTTTGCGCCGAGCTCGTACTGGTTGACGAAGTCGACCGAAGGCGTGATCCCGTCGGCCGCGCAGCCGTTGGTGCCCGCCAGCGCCTCGGCTCCGGTGCACAGCGATCCGTCATTGGCGATCTTGCCGCCGACGGTCTGGCGGTCGGAGTTGAAGCGTCCACCGCGCGATGCGCGGGCAAAGACCGACAGGTCGCTCGATGCCTTGAACAGGCCGCCCACCGACCAGCTGGTGTAGCTGCGGCTGTAGTCGAGCTGTTCGCGCGTCCCGTTGGCGGTGATCGCTTCGATCCGAAAGTTCGGACGGCTGGGGTCGGGAGCCACGAGGAAGGTGTTGCCCCCGGCGATGGTATAACCGCTCGCCGCGACCCGCTCGAAGCGGACCGAAGCGTCGAAGTTGAACAGGTCGCCGTCGAGCACCAGCTGCGCATAGGGCGCGGTGTTGGTGTAACCCAGGTCGTAGTCGCGGGCGCAGCAGTTGCCCCAGTTGTTGTTGTAGCCCGAGATGCCCTGGAAGGTCAGCTGGTTGCCGGCCGCATCGTAAAGGTCGAGCTGCGCCGGGTTGTCCCCGCTCAGTTCGCGGGTCGAGCGGTTGACGTGCCAGTCCATCGCAATGGTCTGGTCCATGTAGAAGAAGCCGCCGCGCGCCGTCAGCAGCATCGACCCGACATCGAATTCGCCCGCGAGCACGAGGTCGTTCACGAAGGCACCAAGATCACGAATGTTGGTGGTGACGTTGACGTTGTTGTCGAGCAGGTCGCCGGTGAACACCTGGCCTGCGCTCGGGCCATTGGCAAAGCGGATCTGCGCTACGGTCGCCCCGTTGACGGTCGAACCGATCACGCTGCCGCGGGTCGCGATGTTGAGGAAGGGGGAGGAAAACCGGCCACTGACATCGGAATAGCGCGCGCGGTTGTCGAGCGTGAAATTGTCGCCGAATTCCCAATGCAGCTGCGCCCCGATATATTGCTGATCGGTCGAGATGCCGTTGATCCCGACCCGCTCGAACACGCCCTCGCGGTTGTAGATCAGCTGTTCCTGGTTGTAGATCGAGTAGTTGGTCTGGCTGCGTCCATCGAAGCCGGGGAAGGCGCGGATATCGCTGATCTCGCCATTCGCGAAATTGGCCAGCGCCGGGGCGCCGGTGTAGTTGATGCCCTGCGTGTCGGCGACCTTGAAGAACAACCGCAGGAACGATGCGCCGTCATCGAATTCCTTGGTCAGATTGCCCTTCACCTGGATGCTGTCGTTGATCGTGTAGTCGACCCCCAGCGGGTCCTTGCCGCGCTGGAAATAGCCGCCGACGTGGAAATAGAGCCCCTCGCCCAGCCCGCCGCCGTAACGGAAGTCGAGCTTGGTATCGTTGAAATCGACCCCCTTGGTCAGCTGGACCAGGCCGCCTTCCTTCTCGCCGGTGTGGCTGATGTAGTTGATCACCGCGCCGGGGGCCTGGCTGGCGAGCGTGGTGGCCGAACCGCCGCGCACCGCTTCCACCGAAGCCGTAGTGGTGTCGAATTTGGTCCAGTAGTCGTTGTTGCCGAACTGGATGTCGCCGAACAGTACCATCGGCAGGCCGTCTTCCTGCAATTGGACGAAGGGCGCGCCGCCGGTGGCGACGGGCAGGCCGCGGACGGCGATGTTCGCGTTGCCGCCGGGACCCGAGGTACCCGGCGTCTGGATACCGGGCAGCAGGCGGAAAATTTCCGCTTCGGATTGCGGCTGGAAGTTCTGGATGATCGAATCGTCGATCGAGGTCACCGAGATCGAGCTTTCGATCTGCGTCTGGTTGCCGACCGACGCGGTGACGACGATGATATCGAGGCCAGAAGGATCGGCGGCATCGGCTGCAGCTTCGTCTGCGTCCTGCGCCGAAGCAGCCACGGAAAACGGCAGCGCGACGCTCAGCGCGAGCGCAGATACACAAGTGCGATAGGTGACTTTCATTGCGGTTCCCTCTCCTGAAACGCCGAAGCTTGCACATGTGGTGCAGCCTCGATTCGTCCCAGTCGTAGCAAAAATGCAATCGATTGCAAGACAAGAATACAATCGATTGTTGATGCGCGCTTGAGAGGCTGGGAATGTGGCGAGCAGCACACACCGTCCGCGCCGGTATAGCCCCCTGTCGATCGCGATCTGCGCGACGCATCGGCTCGCGGTCGGGACGTGATCCGAATCAGGTTCTGCGGGCTAGCCGGGAAGCCGGCTCAAGATGGCGGAGCGGGTGGGATTCGAACCCACGATACGGGTTACCGTATACACACTTTCCAGGCGTGCGCCTTCGACCACTCGGCCACCGCTCCGCGTTCTTGCTTGCACTACCGCTCCGCTACTCGAGTGCGAGGATGCAGGCACGCCATCCTCCGGTCCCAGGTTGCGCTGCCGGCGGTAGGCAGGGCCAAGAGAGCGCGCCTCTAGCGGCGAACGGGGCGCATCGCAAGGCAGGTTGCAGCAAACCGCTTCGCGCGACTCGCCGCTCCGTGATAGACCCAGCCTCGACGGCGGCGCTGCGCGGATGGGCATCCCCTGCGAACGTCGCCGCCAGAGCCCCTTTCCGCCCCCGAAAACGCGCGGAAAGGGGTTTTTATTGGACCCTTGGCTGAGTTTCCTCGCGCATGCGACCTGACAGTCGCATCGCTGCGGGCGGCCGGTCGGCCTTGCGGCGCTGTGCGCCGATTGCGCGGAGTCGGTAGCCTCGCAAGAAATTTGCTGGCAACATCCGGCGATGACCAGACCGCTCATCACGCTCGCCGCCGCACTGGCCCTCGCCGCACCTGCCCTTGCGCAAGAGGAACCGAAGGGAGAGCCCTCCCCGAACGAAATCGTCGCCGCCGCGCCGCAGTCGGACTGGGTGGCGATTCCGGCGGAAGACCTGCTGGTGATGACCCTTGCTCCTGACGCGGCAGGCAACCCGCGCAAGGTGGTGATCCAGCTGATGCCCGCGCCCTTCAGCCAGGGCTGGGTCAGCAACATCCGCACCCTTGCCCGCGCCGGGTGGTACGACAACATCAGCGTCAACCGGGTGCAGGACAATTACGTCGTCCAGTGGGGCGACGTGAATTACGACAACCCCGAGGCGAGCGGCGAGCCGAAGCTGCTGCCCGAAGGGCTGCGGGTAATGGGGGATAAGGAATACCTCACCAAGTTCTCGATCAGCACCCGATTCGATGCAACCACAGGTAAGTCGATCACCCGCACCCGACCCCCGTTCCTGACACCATTCCGGGAAGACGCCTATGGTGAAGCGACCTTTTCAATGGGCTGGCCGATCGGGAGACACATTGTGGTCGGAGATGGTCCATACCTTTATCCCACCCACTGCTACGGCATGGTCGGCGTCGGGCGGAACTACTCGCCGGACACCGGCTCGGGCGCCGAGCTCTACACCGTGATCGGCCATGCGCCGCGGCATCTCGACCGCAATATCGCGCTGGTCGGGCGGGTGATCGAGGGGATGGAGCATCTCTCCAGCCTGCCACGCGGCAAGGGCGACCTGGGCTTCTACGCCGAGGACGAGACCGACAAGCGCACCCCGATCCTGACGGTGCGGGTGGCGAGCGACCTGCCTGCTGCCGAGCAGCCCGCTTTCGAATATCTCTCGACCGAAAGCGAGACCTTCGCCCGCTACGCCGATGCCCGCGCCAACCGGCGCGATCCGTTCTTTATCGTGCCCGCCGGGGGCGCGGATATCTGCAATATCCCGGTCCCGGTGCGGCGGGTTCCGATGAATGACTGACGCGCCCCTCCCCCTTGAGGGGGAGG
>JBGSPZ010000251.1:0-18964 GCA_041738375.1 Parerythrobacter sp.
TCAAGCCTCGCAGCGCAACTCGACACGGCAGACCTGCCGCCGCTCGACCTGCTGATCCGCACTAGCGGCGAAATCCGCCTGTCGAACTTCCTGCTGTGGCAGAGCGCCTATTCCGAAATGCTGTTCGTCGATACGCTGTGGCCGGATTTCACCATCGAACACCTGAAGCAGGCACTCGATGACTTTGCAGCAAGGGAGCGTCGGTTTGGCGGACGGTGACGCAGCGGTGAAAAAATCCGACCTCGGCGTGCGGACACTATCGGCCATCGTCATGCTGGCTGTATCCGGCGCGGCACTGTGGCTGGGCGGTTTCGTCTGGTTCGTGTTCGTCATCGCAGTCGCCGCGACCTGCTTCGTCGAGCTGGCGGCATTGGTGCGCAAGGCGTTTCCTTCCGGAGCTGCGCGAACTTTCGGACTTGTTGGCGGTGCGAGCTATGTCGGTCTGGCGGGTATGTCGCTGGCCAACCTTCCGGCCGCAGTGCTGCTGGGGGTGATCGCGGTGGTGGTTGCGACCGATACCGGCGCCTATTTCAGCGGCCGCACCATCGGCGGGCCCAAGATCGCGCCCCGAATCAGCCCGTCGAAGACCTGGGCCGGACTGATCGGCGGGGCAACTCTGGCGGGATTGGTGGCCGCCGGGGCATTCGTCTACAATACCGGCGAGCTCGTCATGCGACCCATGCTGTTCATCGCTTTCGCCATCGGCGCGGTGCTTGCGGTGCTCGCGCAGTGCGGGGATTTCTTCGAAAGCTGGCTCAAGCGCCGCGCGGGGGTGAAAGACAGCTCCAACCTTATCCCCGGCCACGGCGGTGTTTTCGACCGCATCGACGGAATGCTGCCGGTGGCGATTGCCGCGTTCCCGCTGTGGGCCCTGCACCCATGAACGCATCCATGAGTTCGCCGCTGACCCGTTCGATTTCGATCCTCGGCGCGACCGGATCGGTCGGCGCTTCGACGCTCGACCTGATCCGGCGCAACCGTGATGGCTGGCAGGTCGTGGCGCTGACCGCCAACTGCTCGGCGCAAGAACTGGCGCAGCTCGCGCGCGAATTCGATGTCGAGATCGCGGTGGTCGGGGACGAAAGCTGCCTCGGCGAATTGCGCGATGCCTTGGCGGGTTCACGGATCGAGAGCGCAGGCGGTGCCCAGGCCCTGTGCGAGGCCGCATCACGTCCGGTCGACCTGACCGTGGCCGCAATCGTCGGCTGTGCGGGACTTGCGCCGGTGATGGCGGCGATAGAGCAAGGCGGCACCATCGCGCTGGCGAACAAAGAAGCGCTGGTTTCGGCGGGCGAAATTCTCAAGGCCGCAGTCGAACGGCACGGGGCGACCTTGCTGCCGACCGATTCCGAGCACAATGCGATCTTCCAGTGTCTTGCAGGCAACCGGATCGAGGATGTCCGGCGCATCATCTTGACTGCCAGCGGAGGACCGTTCCGGACCTTCACCCCCGAGCAGCTCGCAACGGTCACCCGGGAACAGGCGCTCAAGCATCCGAACTGGGACATGGGTGCCAAGATCACCATCGATTCCGCCACCATGTTCAACAAGGGACTCGAACTGATCGAGGCCCATCACCTGTTTCCAGTCGGTCTCGACCGGATCGAGATTGTGGTCCACCCGCAGAGCATCATCCATTCGATGGTCGAATATCGCGACGGGTCCACACTTGCGCAGCTCGGCCCGTCCGACATGCGCGTGCCGATCGCATCCTGCCTTGCATGGCCGCAACGGATGGATACGCCTATGGCCCCGCTCGATCTGCCGGCCATTGGTCAGTTGACCTTCGAATCCCCGAACGAGGCGGTTTTTCCCGCCACGCGTCTGTGCCGCGAAGCGATCAGCGAGGGCGGTTCGGCCCCGGCGATCCTCAATGCCGCCAATGAAATCGCGGTTGCTGCTTTTCTCGCCGGTCACATTCCGTTCACTCGAATCGCGCTAAGCGTCGAGGCTACTCTGCAACAAGGCAATCACCCGCCGGCCCCGGCCACGCTTGACGATGTGCTCCACATCGATCAGGCGGCAAGGGCAAGGGCGCGCGAATTGCTGGAGGTCGCCTGAATTGATTGAATCCGTTCCGTGGTGGATGTGGATTGTCGGGTTCCTGCTGGTGCTGGGCCCGCTGGTCACCGTCCATGAGCTGGGCCATTACCTCGTCGGGCGCTGGTTCGGCGTGAAGGCAGAGTCGTTCTCGGTCGGCTTCGGCAAGGAGCTGGCGGGCTGGACCGACAAGCGCGGCACGCGGTGGAAACTCTCCGCGCTCCCGCTCGGCGGCTACGTCCAGTTCAAGGGCGACATGGACCCGGCGAGCATCCCGCATCCCGATGAACTGGACAAAATCCCGCCGGAGGAGCGCGGGGACAGCTTCCACCACAAGCCCTTGTGGCAGCGTGCGCTGATCGTGTTCGCCGGGCCGGCGACAAATATCCTGGTAGCGATCGCGATCTTCGCGGCGTTCAATCTTGCCTATGGCAAGCCGGTTCCGGTTGATCCGGCTCAGCAGAATGCCATCGCCAAGTTTGCCGACGACTCCCCAGCCGAGGCGGCCGGGATGAAGGTCGGTGACCGGATCATCGCGGTTGATGGCTATCGCATTGGGACGATGCAGGATCTCACGGAAAGGGTTGTGATTTATCCCGGACGGACCTTCGCGATCACCATCGAGCGCGGTGGCAAGCGATCCGATCTGGAGGTAACTGCGGCCACATCGGTGGAAACTGACCAGTTCGGCAATGTATCGAAAGTCGGAAGGATCGGGGTCTACTCCTCGACTCTCCGGTTTGAGCCTGTAGGTGGCGGGGAAGCCTTGTCGCTGGCATTTGCCCAATGCGGCTCGATCGTGCGAATGATGGTGATCGGGATCAAGCAGATACTGGTCGGCGAGCGTTCGCTGAAAGAACTTGGCGGTCCGCTCAAGATAGCGAAATATTCCGGCGAGCAGCTGAGCCTCGGACCACAACCCTTTGTATGGTTCATCGCGCTCATCTCGCTTAACTTGGCGTTCATCAACCTCTTGCCAATCCCGGCCCTCGACGGCGGGCACCTGGCTTTTTATGCGGCGGAGGCAATCCGGCGCAAACCGGTCGGCCCGCGCGGCACCGAGATCGCTTACCGCACCGGTGTCGCGCTCGTGCTTGTGCTGATGGTGTTCGTCACGGTCAACGATGTGCTGTCGCTACCGTGGTTCGGCGGATAGCGGCGATAGGGACAAAACGCGGGGGTTGGGTCCCGACTTGGCTTGATTGGGGGCATTGCATCGGGCAGAGGGCGGCATCGCACCTTTGTCTGGTCGAAATCAGGCCGGGCAGGACGGAAATTTTGGATTGGACGGTATGACCGTGACTACATCTGGACGGGATATGGCTGGCGACGTGAATGTGAAGACAGGTCGCCGACTGGCGCTGGCGTTGTTGGGGACGACGATGCTGGCCGGGCTACCCGCCCAGGCGATGGCGCAGGACGAGGATTTGCCCGCCCCAGCGTCGCAAGCGCAAGGCCAGACAATCCAGACCATCGCCGTCGCGGGTGCCCAGCGTCTCGAGCCGGAGACCATCGTCAGCTACGTCCGCTTGCGGGTTGGCGACGTCTACACCCAGGCCGCCGCCGACCAGGCGATCAAGGATCTCTACGCGACCGAGCTGTTTTCGACTGCCACAGTCCGCAACGACAATGGCAACGTGGTGATCGAAGTGGTCGAGAACCCGGTGATCAACCGCATCATCCTCGAAGGCAACAAGCGGATCAAGAACGACAAGATCGTTCCCGAAATCAAGCTCGCGCCACGCCAGATCTACACCCGCTCGAAAGTCCGCGCCGATACCCAGCGGATCATCGAACTCTACAAGCGGCAGGGCCGCTTTGCTGCGGTGGTCGAGCCGAAGACCGTCCAGCTGAGCCAGAACCGCGTCGATATCGTCTACGAGATCAGCGAAGGCCCCAAGTCGAAGGTCCGCCAGATCAACATCATCGGCAACGAGGTGTTTTCCGACGGCGACCTGCGCAGCGAAATGGTCACCAAGCAGGCGCGCTGGACCAGCTTCTTCAGCTCGAACACCAGCTACGATCCGGATCGGCTCGCATTCGACCAGCAGAAGCTGCGCCAGTTCTACCTGACCCAGGGTTATGCCGATTTTCGTGTGGTCTCGGCAGTTGCGGAGCTGACCCCGGACAAGCAGGACTTCATCATCACTTACGTGGTGGAAGAGGGCGAGCGCTACAAATTCGGCGAAGTCTCGGTCGACAGCGAAATCCGCGACTTCGACGATGTGCGCCTCGCTGCGCAACTGCCGATGAAGCAGGGCGACTGGTACGATGCCAAATCGGTCGAAGACACGGTCGAGCAGCTGACCGAGCTCGCCGGGACCTTCGGCTACGCCTTCGCCGATGTCGAACCCGAATTCCGCCGCAGCAAGGACGATCTCACCATGGGGATCAATTTCGTCCTGCGCGAAGCCCCCCGGGTCTATGTCGAGCGGGTCGACGTCAACGGCAACACGCTGACGCAGGACAAGGTCCTCCGCCGCGAATTCCGTCTGGCAGAAGGTGATGCGTTCAACTCGATCGGGGTCAAGCGCTCGTCGAACCGGATCAAGTCGCTCGGCTTCTTCCAGGAAAACTTCGAGATCGAGCAGAAGCCGGGCAGCCGCCCGGACCGCATCGTGCTCGAGGCCAATGTCGAGGAACAGCCGACCGGCGAACTGCAGCTGTCGGCCGGTTTCTCGTCGATCGAAAGCTTCATCCTCGCGGCATCGATCCGCCAGCGCAACTTCCGCGGCCGCGGGCAGACGGTGGGCGCAAGCGTCAACTATTCGCGCTATTCGAAGTCCGCCCGGATCAGCTTCACCGAACCTTATGTGTTCGATCGCAACATTTCCGCCGGGGTCGATATCTACCGGCAGGATTTCAACAGCTTCAACTTCCGCAATGCGGACCGCAACACGACCTACCGGCAGTCGACCACGGGCGCTTCGCTGCGGCTTGGCGTTCCGCTGTCCGAATATCTGTCGCTGGTCGGTAGCTACACCTTCAACTACGATGACGTGACGCTCGACCGGAGCCAGTTCTTCGCCGACCTCGACCAGGATGGGATCGACACTTGCGAGCCGCTGCTGGCCGGTCGCTTCCTGTGTGAGGCGATCGGAACCCGCACCAGCTCGATCCTCGGCGCGACGCTTGCCTATGACAACACTGACAGCCGGTTCCGTCCGACGCGCGGCCTTGCGGTTTCGCTGACGACCGAATTCGCTGGGCTGGGCGGGGATGTGAAATATGTCCGCAGCCGGGCCAAGGCAGCGCGGTACTGGAACGTCCTGAACAATTTCATCTTCTCCGTGACGGCAGAAGGCGGGGTCATCAACAGCATCGGCGGCGATCCAATTCGCCTGACTGACCGCTTCTTCCTCGGTGAACCGCAGATACGCGGCTTCGACATTCGCGGCGTCGGCCCGCGCGTGCTGCGCCGGCCGATTATCGCCGATCCGGACAGCCCCGATCCGCAAAATCCGCTGCCGCTGATCGTGACCGACCGGAACCAGATTTCCGATGACGCGATCGGGGGCGAAGCCTACTACCTCGGACGTGCCGAACTCGAAATCCCGTTGGGGTCGGGTGCTTCGGAACTCGGCCTGCGGCCGTCGATCTGGATGGACGTCGGGGCACTCTTCAACGTCAATCAGCCCGTGCTGCAGCAGAGCCCGTTCCCCGGTGGCCTCAATTTCCAGATCAAGGACGCCAACGGCAACCTGCTCTACATCGACAACCGGCCGAACCAGTCCGGGATTACGACCGATCCATCGGTCTGCACCGGTGGTCCGTGCGCCCCCCTCAACCGCAATATTCCCCCGTTCCAGGAAACTTTCCTGGGTGACTCCGCCAGCCCGCGCATTTCTGTTGGCATCGGGGTCAACTGGAACTCGCCGTTCGGGCCGTTCCGTATCGATTTCGCCCAGATCCTGAAGAAGGTCGAGGGCGACGATACCAAGGTCTTCTCTTTCAACGTAGGTACCCAATTCTGATGAAAATGCTTCTCAAGCCGGCTCTGCTTGCCGGCCTTTCGCTCGCCGCTTCGGCAACCATCGTTGCCGCTCCTGCCACTGCGCAGGTCAATGGCATCGCCACCAGCAGCCCCGAGGCCGCGCTGGTCCAGGCTTCCGCGCTCCAGTCGGGCTATCAGGCGATCAACACCGCCAATGCAAACCAGCGCCAGCAGATCAACACACTGCGGACCGAGATCAACAACCTCCAGCTCAGCCTGAACACCAATGGCGACCGCGAAGTCGACCAAGCGGAGTGGGACGCCAACCCCGGTGTGACCGGGCAGATCGAAGCCAAGGAACAGCAGTTGCAGACGCTGCTCGCCCCGATCGCGATCGCCGAATACTACGTCGTCGAGCAGCTGCTGATGCGCTATGGCGAGGCGCAGAGCCAGGTCATCACCAGCAACGGCATCCAGATCATGGTCGAACCGGCCGCAATCCAGTATTCTGTCGATGGCGTGGATGTGACGCAGAAAATCGTTGCAGCGCTGAACACACTGGTGCCGACTGTGTCGACCACTCCGCCGGCCAATTGGCAGCCGCGCCGTCAGACGGTCGAAACGCATCAGGCGATCCAGCAGATCATCGTCGGGATCGCCCAGCGTCAGGCCGCGCAGGCTGCGCAACAGCAGACCCAGCAGCAGCCTTCGGGCCGCTAAGGCGACGCTTGGCAGGGGCAGGGCAATGAGTGATTCCGATTCCGGAATGGCCGCTTACGACATCCACCGGATCCTCAAGGCCCTGCCGCACCGCTATCCGTTGCTGCTGGTCGATCGCGTCAAGTCGATCGAGCTCGGCGAGCGGATCCATGCGGTGAAGGGGGTCTCGTTCAACGAGGAATTCTTCCAGGGCCATTTCCCCGGCGCGCCGATCATGCCCGGCGTGCTGCAGATCGAGGCGATGGCGCAGGCCGCCGCAATCCTCGGGATCGAGACACTAGAGCTGGCTGGCACCGGCAAGCTGGTGTTCTTCATGGGGATCGATGCGGCCAAGTTCCGCGCCCCGGTGCTGCCCGGTTGCCTGCTCGATCTCGAAGTCGAGTTCCTCCAGAAGCGCAGCCGGGTCTACAAATTCAAGGGCAAGGCCAGCGTCGAAGGCAAGGTGACCAGCGAGTGCGAGTTCACCGCGATGATCGCCGATCCTCCCGCCGCCTAGACAACACTTGCCAAATGCCGCGGTGCTCACTAAACGCGCCGCTTTCCCACCCACAGCTGGACCGGTCGGAACCGTTCCGAAGCTACGGAGACTTGAGATGAAAGCCGAAGGGCATCCCGATTATCACATGATCACGGTCAAGATGACCGATGGCACCGAGTATCAGACGCGTTCGACCTGGGGCAAGGAAGGCGACACGCTGACGCTCGAAATCGACCCGACCAGCCACCCGGCCTGGACCGGCGGTCGCCAGCAGCTGCAGGAAGGCGGCCGCGTCGCAGCCTTCAACAAGCGCTTCGGCGGGCTCAGCCTCAAGAAATAAACGCTTCGAACAAGCTTGGCAGCCTCGTGCTGCCGGAGAAGGGCGGCCTGACGGGGTCGCCCTTTTTGTTGTCAGACGGGTTCGAGCGGACGGTGTGGGCCTGCGGGCGCCAAGACGACGATCGCGTCACCCGGTCGCACCATTCCGCCCTCCAGAACCACCGACATGATGCCAGCGCGCCGGATTATCGCTCCGTCGGATTTCACGACGAGGTGTGCTAGCAAGCCGGGACAGAAGCGGTCGATCTGGCCGCAGGGGTTGCGCAGCCCGGTCACTTCGAGGACCACCTCCCGACCGATCTTCAGCAGGGTACCTTGCGACAGCCCGAGGGCATCGATCCCAGCTGTGGTGATGTTCTCACCAAGGTCGCCCGGGGAAAGTGTGAAACCGTGCTGGGCCACTTCGTCGAACAGCTCCGATTGCAGCAGGTGCACCTGCCTCAGGTTTAGTTGCGAAGGATCTATCGCGACCCGCGAACGATGCTTGACCGTCTCGCCGAAATGCGCATCTCCCACCACACCGCAGCCAGCTTGCAGTTCGATGGCATCGGTCGGGAGTTTGCTGAACCCATGCCTGCCCGCCTTGGCGACGGAGAGAACCGTGCCGCCCGTCATCCCCACGGCTTTTCGCGGTACCACTTGGTGATCACGTATTTCATGCCCCTACGGACCTTCATGCCGTGGTGCATCGTGTTGACGTTGCCTGACAGGTCGGGCTTGCGGTTGTTCCAGCATATCAGCTTGCCGGTTTCCGGCTGGAAGCTCTTCTTCACCGTGGTGAAGCGTGTGGCGCCGCCGGCCGGCACATCGTTGAGATAGATCATGAAGGTCCAGGTGCGCTGGCCCGACACACGGCAGTATTTCTCCCAGTCCTGCCCCTGCGGGTTGAACCAGTCGCAATGCGCCTTGAACTCCTGCCCGACATCGTAGCGCTGGCCCTGCATCTGCTCGCCGTGCGCCGGATCGATGCCGTTCAGGGCATGGAGCAATGCCTCGACTTGCTGCACCGCAGGATGCGCGGGATCGAGATCGCATGTCTCGCTGGTGCGGAAGTAATGGTCGCCATCATGGTCGGCCAGCGTCGACGGGCGGCGGTCGGCCTCGATCAGCTCGATCAGCTGACCGCACAGCGCCGGGTCGAGGAACCGCTTGCGCTGGAAAAGCTCCAGCTTGGGGAAGGGCAGCTTCTGCACGCCGCCATATTGCGCCAGCCGCTCGGCAGAAGATTCGCCCGGAAGTGCCATGGCCCGTACCTAGCGTTTCGGTCCGTCGCCGCAACCGGAGAAACAAAGTTGCGCAGACGCGGGCGCAAACAAGTTTTCGCTTCACATGCACCGCGCTCTGTGCAACAGGCTCGCGCCCGCGTTCGGGAGCCCTTGACGGCGCCGGACATGGGCGTAACAGCCCCGCCTCACACGGCTTTTCAGGGGTATGTGGCGATCGTAGCTCAGTTGGTTAGAGCGCCGGTTTGTGGTACCGGAGGTCGCGGGTTCAAACCCCGTCGATCGCCCCATTTTCTCCCTGGTGACGTCTTTCACAACGCGCGACGAGCGGGGCACGCGAGATGATGGCATTCTGGACCGAAGCGGATTACGACGATCACGAGCTGGTGCAGCTGGTGCATGATCGTGCATCGGGCCTGACCGCGATTTTCGCGCTCCATTCCACCCATCTCGGCCCCGGTGCGGGCGGCACCCGCTTCTGGCACTATGCCGAACCGAAAGACGCGATGCGCGATGCGCTGCGCCTGAGCCGCGGGATGAGCTACAAGAACGCGATGGCGGGGCTGCCGATGGGCGGCGGCAAGGCGGTGATTCTGGCGGGCAAGGACCGCGCCAAGACTCCTGAAATGCTCGCCGCTTTCGGCGATGCGGTCGAGGCACTCGGCGGACGGTATGTAACGGCCGAAGACCTCGGCATCAGCGAAGCGGATATGGTCGCCGTGTCGCAGCGCACAGCGCATGTCTCGGGCCTGCCGGTGCAGGGCGAAGGGGCGGCCGGCGGCGATCCCGGACCGTTCACCGCGATGGGCATCTATCACGGGATCAAGGCGGCTGTGCGTCACAAGCTGGGTAAGAGCTCCGTCGAAGGCGTGCATGTCGCGATCCAGGGCACCGGCAGCGTCGGCGGCGGGGTTGCACGGTTGCTGGCCAAGGACGGCGCGAATCTGACCCTGTCGGATATCAACGAGGACCGCGCTAATGCACTGGCCGACGAACTCGACGGCGAATTCGTCGCGCCCGATGCGATCATGAGCGTCGCGTGCGACGTGTTCAGCCCCAATGCGCTGGGCGCAATCCTTGACGACGAAGGCATCGCCCGGCTCGAAGCGCCGATCGTCGCGGGTGGGGCGAACAACCAGCTCGCCCGTGCGGGCCATGGCGAGAAGCTGGCAGCGCGCGGCATTCTCTATGCACCCGATTACGTGATCAACGCGGGCGGCATCATCAGCGTTGCGATGGAGTATCTGTGCAAGCGCGACAGCGCACCGTGCGACATCAATGAGGTGCGCAAACGGATCGCCCAGATCCCCGAGCGGCTGGAGGAAATCTGGCGGCAGAGCGATGCAACGGGCGTCTCGCCCGACCTGGTGGCCGACCGGATGGCGCAAAAGCTCATCGGACGCTGATTCAGCCCCTTGCTAGCGCGAAGCGTCCCTGCCACAACCGGGTGAACGGGACCTTCGATGCACGGCTTTGCCAATCCAAAACGTTTCTTGTCGATTGCCAACTGGCTGACGCCGCTCCTCCTCGTGAGCGGCATCGTCTTGTCGGCGGTTGCGCTGTGGTGGGGCATGTTCAATGTCCCGCCCGACCGGCTGATGGGCGACACGGTGCGTATCCTCTTCATCCATGTTCCCGCCGCGTGGCTCGGCATGGGTGGGTGGACGGCGATCGCAATTTCAAGCCTGGTGTTCCTGGTCTGGCGGCATCCGCTGGCCGGCCTCGCCGCGCGGGCGGCAGCGGTACCCGGCGCGGTGTTCACTGCCGTGTGCCTTGCCACCGGATCGATCTGGGGGCGGCCCACCTGGGGCACATGGTGGGTGTGGGACGGGCGGCTGACCTCAATGCTGGTGCTGCTGTTCCTCTATTTCGGCTATATCGCGCTCGCCCAGTCGGTCGCGCGCGAAGGCGGGTCGAGCCGCATCCCGGCGATCTTCGGCCTGGTCGGCGCGGTCAATATCCCGATCATCAACCGTTCGGTGGTGTGGTGGAACTCGCTCCATCAGCCGCCCAGCATCACCATGGGCAAGAGCGCGATCGACCCGGCGTTCCTTGTTCCGCTGGCGGTGGCGGTGCTCGGTTTCTCGCTGCTGTTCGGCGGAATCGTGCTGGCGCGGATGCGCGCGCTGCTCGCCGATATCCAGGCCGATGCGCGGTTGCGGCGCAAGGCGACGGGGGACGAGAGCTTTGCGTGAAAACCTCGACCAATGGGATTTCGTGATCGCCGCCTATGCCGTGGGGCTTGTCGCCATCGTCGCGGTGACGTTGTGGGCGTGGATCGACATGCGCCGGGCAGAGCGACGGCGTGACGACTCAAGGACCAAGCAGCGGTAAACCATGAAAGCCAAACACCAGCGCCTCGTCCTCATCATCATTGCGCTTGTCGCCTTGATCGGCGCAAGCCTGCTCGCAGTCTATGCCCTGCGCAATCAGGCGAGCTTCTTCTATGTGCCCAAGCAGATGGTCGAAAGCCCGCCGGACGTCGGCCAGGCGGTGCGGCTCGGCGGGATGGTGCAGGCCGGCTCGCTCAAGACCCTGCCCGATGGAGTGACGGTCGAGTTCATCGTTGGCGACGGCGAGCAGACGGTACCGGTGCGATTTGCGGGCATCCTGCCCGACCTGTTCGTCGAGGGCTCGGGGGTGGTGGCCGAAGGCCGGCTGGGTGCCGACGGGACGTTTGTGGCCGACAACCTGCTCGCCAAGCATGACGAGAACTACGTTCCGCGCGAGCTGGAAGAGATGACTGAGCACCAACGCAAACAGGTGGTTGCCGAGACTACCGAAGGCACGGCGGCAAAGGCACCCGGCGCACCATGATTGCAGAGATCGGTCTTGCCGCCCTGTGGCTCGCAGGCGCGCTCGCGGTGCTGCAACTCGTTGGCGGCGTTCTCGCGGTGCGCGGGCAGGGCGAGCTTGCGTCGGTCGTCCGTTCCTCGGCGATCGCGCAAGGCGCGCTCGCGGGGCTATCGTTCCTGATGCTGTTGTGGCTGTTTGTGGCGACCGATCTTTCGGTCAAGCTGGTCGCGGCCAATTCGCATTCGGCCAAGCCGCTGATCTTCAAGCTCTCGGGAGCCTGGGGCAACCACGAAGGCTCGATGCTGCTGTGGGTCACCGTGATGGCGCTGGCAGGCGGGTTGATCGCGCTGGTCGAGCGCCGACTGGCCGAGAAAACCCTGCTGGCGACGCTGGCGGCGCAGGCCTTCGTCGGGATCGGCTTCTACGCCTTTATCCTGATGAGTTCGAACCCGTTCGAGCGGCTGCCGATCCCTGCAGCCGAGGGCAACGGCCTCAACCCGCTGTTGCAGGATATCGGCCTCGCGTTCCACCCGCCGACGCTCTACTTTGGCTATGTCGGGCTGTCGGTCGCTTTCAGCTTCGCGGTCGGCGCCCTGGTGACGAAGCAGGTCACCCCCGACTTTGCGCGCGCGATGCGGCCATGGGTGCTTGGGGCGTGGATTTTCCTCACTCTCGGGATCACCGCAGGCAGCTACTGGGCCTATTACGAGCTTGGCTGGGGGGGCTGGTGGTTCTGGGACCCGGTGGAGAACGCTTCGCTGATGCCGTGGCTCGCCGCGACCGCCTTGCTCCATTCGGTGAGTGTGCTCGCCTCGCGCGATGCCTTGCGGACCTGGACTATCATGCTGGGCGTGATCGCCTTCTCGATGTCGATGCTCGGGACCTTCCTCGTCCGGTCGGGGATCCTGACCAGCGTGCATGCCTTCGCGGTCGATCCCGAACGCGGCAGCTTCATCCTGGTCCTGCTGTCGCTTTACATCGGCGGCGCGCTGACGCTGTTTGCCTTGCGCGCAAACAGCATTGCCGAGGGCGAGCGATTCAAGCTGACCAGCCGCGAAGGCGCGCTGGTGTTCAATAATGTGATGCTCAGCGCGATCCTGGGCATTGTGCTGCTCGGGACCCTCTACCCCTTGGCGACCGAGGCGTTCGACGTACGGGTTTCGGTCGGGCCGCCCTACTTCAACCCTGTGGGCGCGATCTTCACCTTGCCGATGCTGCTGGTGATGGCGGTGGGGCCGCTGCTGCGCTGGCGGCAGGACTATCTGTCGCGCATCCGCTTGCCACTAGTGGGCGTTGCGGTGATCATGCTGGCGACGCTTGCCTTGGTCGTGGTGCTCGGGGCCTATTCCCTGCTCGCCGATCTGGGCCTCGCGATTGCCGCCGGACTAGCGGTTGCCGCCTTCCTGGCTTTGCGGGGCCGCAACTTGCTGCGCGTTCCGCTCGCGACCTGGGGCATGGTGGTGGCGCACTTCGGCATCGCGGTGGCGCTGTTCGGGATGGCGAGCGAGTCGGCGTTCTCGGAGGAAAAGCTCGCTGCAGTAAGCATCGGCGATACCACCAAGGTCGGTCCGTGGGATGTGAAGCTCGAGGGCGTCGTGCCGGTCGCCGGCCCCAACTGGACCGCGATCGAAGGACATGTGATCGCCCGCTATGATGGCGGCAAGGAGGTCATTCTCGACCCGCAGGCGCGCAATTTCTGGGCCCCGCCGCAGGAAACCACCGAAAGCCAGCTGGCGACCCGCTGGAACGGTCAGCTGTACGCGGTGATCGGGAACCAGGCTGAAGACGGCCGCTGGCAGCTGCGGCTGTGGTGGAAGCCTTTCGTGACCTTTATATGGTATGGCGGGATGCTGGTCGCACTGGGCGGGCTCCTGTCGTTGATTGGTCGTCTGGCGACAGATTTGCGGCGTCGCAGAGTAGTTCGGCGGCGTGAGTTGCGCGGGGAGGCGGTGGCATGAGCCGCTGGCGCCTGTTCGTCCCGCTGGGGATTTTCTCGCTGTTCGTGGGACTAGCCGCCTATCAGCTGTCCCAACCGAAGGACGAGTTCGTCGAAAGCGCGATGGTCGGCGAGAAGTTGCCGCAGTTCGACCTGCGCCCGGCCTTCGCCTCGCTCCCTGGTGCTGCGACCGCCGACTTCACCGACGGCGAGCCCAAGCTGCTCAATATCTGGGCGAGCTGGTGCATACCGTGCATTTCCGAAGCCCCGCAGCTTGAACGGTTGCAGGCGAGCGGGGTGGAGATCGTCGGCATTGCGATCCGCGACCGGCCCGAAGATGTCGCACGCTTCCTCGCCAGCTATGGCAATCCCTACGCCCGCATCGGGGCGGACGACCTGTCCGAAGTGCAACTCGCGATCGGTTCATCCGGCGTGCCCGAAACCTTCGTGATCGATGGCGAGGGGAAGATCACTCACCAGCATATCGGCGATATCCGACCCGGCGATGTGCCGGTGCTGCTCGACAAGCTGCGGGAGGCGGGGGAATGAGGACTTTCTTCGCCGTGCTGCTCGCAATGGTCGCGATGACCGGGACGGTTGCGGCGCAGGACAGCATGCCGCCCGCACCACTTGCCTACCAGCAGCTCGACGATCCGGCTCAGGAAGCCGAGGCACAGGCGCTGATGGAGACGCTGCGCTGCCTCAAGTGCCAGAGCCAGTCGATCGCCGACAGCGACGCTCCGATGGCCGGCGACATGCGGCACCAGGTCCGTAGCAGGATTGCTGCGGGCGAGGAGCCCGAAGCGATCCGCGCGTGGCTGATCGATCGCTATGGAGACTATGTCAGCTACGATCCCAAGATCAGCGAGACAACCTGGCCGCTGTTCGCCATTCCGCTGTTACTCGCGCTTGTCGCCGGTCTGCTGTTGTGGCGACGGATCGGCCGCAGGAAGGGCGCCGCCACATGACCTGGATCCCCATCCTCGCGCTGGCGGCGATCGTTTTCCTCGTCGCGGCCTTCGTCCTGAAGCTGCCGCGCAGCGGATGGACGCTGTTCGGTGCGGCACTGATGTTCGGGTTGACCGGTTATGCTCTGCAAGGCTCGCCCGATCTGCCGGCCGCGCCCAAGGACCGCGTTCCGGAGGCGAACGAGAGTAATTTCGCGATGATCGAAGCGCGGCGCGATCTGTTCGGCAAGGATCGGCAGCCGGCCAACCTGGTGGTGACGGCGGATGCCTTCTCCCGGTCGGGCCGTTTTTCGGATGCCGCCAAGCTGCTGCGCGGCGCGGTCGAACGCAATCCGAAGGATGCCGAGGCGTGGGTTGCGCTGGGCAATGCGTTGGTGGAACATGCCGACGGCAACCCGACCCCGGCGACGATGTTCGCCTATTCGCGCGCCGACCAGGCGGCACCGGGTCATCCTGCGGCGGCCTATTTCTACGGCGTTTCGATGCTCAACGCCAATCAGCCGCAACAAACCCGCGCGATCTGGGCGGAGATCCTCGAGAATGCGCCCGAGGATGCGCCCTGGCGCGAGAACATGCAGGGCCAGCTCGACCGGCTCGACGAGATGCTCGCGCAAGGGGCCATGTGACACCGCCGCTCGCCCTGTTGCAGCGCAGCAGCCTCGGTGCTAGTGGCCGCAGCCTTTCGAGCGGCAATCGGGCCGCTTCGGGCGCAGATTAGCGGGGCCTGCGGTGCGATGAGCGACGCGTCTTCCCAAACCATCGAACCTACAGGAGGTGAGGGCCCCGGTCACGGCCACGGGCGCGCGGCTTCGAAGACGGCACTGGCAATCGGCGCGGTGGGGGTCGTGTTCGGCGATATCGGGACCAGCCCGCTTTATGCCTTCCGCGAGACGTTCCTCGGCGAGCACAGTCTCGCAATCGACAAGCTGCATATCTACGGCGTGGTCAGCCTGATCTTCTGGTCGATGACGCTGATCGTCTCGATCCAGTATGTCAGCATCCTGATGCGCGCGGATAACAAGGGGCAGGGGGGCACGCTGGCGCTGGTCGCCATGCTCACGCGGCATATCGGCGGTTCGAAATACGGCTGGATAACCGTGCTGCTCGGCGTCTTCGCCACCGCGCTGTTCTACGGCGACAGCATGATCACCCCGGCGATTTCGGTCCTCTCGGCGGTTGAGGGGTTGACGGTGGTCAACGCCGGGCTCGAACCGCTGGTAATCCCGATCGCGCTGGTCCTGCTCGTCTTACTGTTCCTGATCCAGAAGCGCGGAACGGCAACCGTGGGCAAGCTGTTCGCGCCGGTGATGATCGTCTATTTCATCACCATCGCAGTGCTCGGCACGATCCATATCGCGCAGAACCCCTATATCCTGCAGGCGCTCAACCCGTGGTATGCGGTGCAGTTCTTCATCACCGATGGGTGGATCGCCTTCCTCGCGCTCGGCTCGGTCGTGCTCGCGGTGACCGGGGCTGAGGCGCTCTATTCCGACATGGGGCATTTCGGTCGCGGACCGATGCGGCTCTCGTGGTTCGGCTTCGTCATGCCCTGCCTGCTGCTCAACTATTTCGGACAAGGCGCGATGATCGCTGCGCTCGATCCGAGCGAAACCGCCACCGTGATGCAGAGCCCGTTCTACAATATGGCACCGGTGGCGATGCAGCTGCCGCTGGTGATTCTTGCGACATGTGCCACTTTCATCGCCAGCCAGGCGGTGATCTCCGGGGCGTTTTCGATCACCCACCAGGCGATCCAGCTGGGCTTCGTCCCGCGCCTTTCGACCCAACACACCAGCGCGTCCGAGAGCGGCCAGATCTATATCCCCTTCGTCAATTACGCGCTGATGATCTCGGTCATCATGCTCGTGCTCGGTTTCGGCTCGTCGTCCAACCTCGCTTCGGCCTACGGCATCGCGGTGACCGGGGCGATGTTCATCGACACGCTGCTGATGGGCGTGCTGCTGGTGGCGGTGTGGAAGTGGCGCTGGTGGTACGCCTTGCCCGTGTTCCTGCTGTTCGTGCTGGTCGACGGTGCCTATTTCGCGGCTAACCTGCCCAAGGTGCCTTCGGGCGGCTGGTTCCCGCTGGTCGTCGGCCTGATTGCCTTCACCCTGCTCACCACATGGGCGCGCGGGCGCAAGCTGATGCGCGACCGGATGACCGAGGTCGCGCTGCCGATCGACGTCTTCGCCAAATCGGCCAAGAACAGCGCCGTGCGGGTTCCGGGCACCGCGATCTTCATGGCCTCGGCCACCGGTGGCGTGCCCTCGGCGCTGCTGCACAACATCAAGCACAACAAGGTGCTGCACGAACGAGTGGTGATCCTCACCGTCCAGATCGCCGATGTGCCCAGTGTACCCGAGAGCGAGCGGTGCGAGATCCACGATCTGGGTGACGGATTTTTCCGCGCCATCCTGCACTATGGCTTCATGCAGGAAACTGATGTTCCCGAAGGCCTGAAGCAGATGGAACGTTGTGGCGGTAAGTTCGACATGATGCAGACCAGCTTCTTCCTCAGCCGCCAGACCCTGCTGCCGAGCGACAAGCCGGGCATGCCGATCTGGCGCGAGAAGATTTTCGCCTGGATGCTGCGCAACTCGGCCACTGCGATGGAGTTCTTCCGCCTGCCGACCAACCGGGTGGTCGAACTGGGGAGCCAGGTGCGGATTTGAGCCTGCTCCGTGCCTCGCTGGCGCTTGTGGCGATCCTGACGGTCGCAGGCTGCGATGAGCGTGAAGAGCCGGCTCTGCAGGCCGCGGATCCGGCGGAGCTGGAGTTGACCGGCGATTGGCGCGACTACTTCGGGGTCATGTCCGATGCGCTGGCGGTCGACACTGTACAGGGTGAGCGCGTGTTCCAGTGCGCGAATGCGGTCGACGCAGAGCAACTGCTCGCACCGCTATGGCCGATCTGGGAGCGGCAACAGGCCAGTCTGCCGAAGCCGACACCGCCCGAATTCGACGCCTATTATCACCTGACCCAGCCAATGTACGATGCGATCCTGTCGCAGGACTGCGAACCGTTTGAAGGCAGGCTCGAGGCGACCGGTATCCTCGCCACCTCTGCCGTGCGCGAGCCCGATGTGTATCGCAATGCCGAACGCTGGATCGCTTTCACTGCCGAAGGGTTCGACGAGACCTACTTCGTAAAGCAGAACCTCACCGTCGACTGAGCGGCCGTTGCGGTTCTAAGGGTCCTTCGAGACGCTCAGACTGCGTCTTCGCTCCTCAGGATGAGCGGGGAGGGGGAATTGGCTGGCCCTCCTCCAATCCCGCTCTTCCTGAGGAGCGAGGTCCTGAGCTTGTCGAAGGGCCGAGCGTCTCGAAGGACCGCTCGGCCCGTCTCGCACAAACTCCGCTCATCCTGAGGAGCGAGGCTGAAAGCCGAGCATCTCGAAGGACCGCATCACCCCGTGGGCGGTTCTTCTTTCAGCACCTCGTCCTTCTCTTCGACCGCTAGCCCGTGTTTGAGCAGCATCGGGATCTGCGAGAATGTGAAGAGGAAGGTGAGCGGCATGAACACCCAGAACTTGGCCCACAACCAGGTCTCGAAGCTGCCGTTCTCGACATTGTAGAGATGGCGTAGCGCCTCGTTCAAACCGGCGAGGAACAGGAAGAAGAAGCCCCAGTTGCGCGACAGTTTGAGCCAGCCTTCATCGCTCAATCCCTCGAATGCGGCTTCCAGCAGGACGCGCAGGAGTGCCTTTCGCTTCCAGAAGTAGGCGACAAGCAAGATCACGCCGAACGCGAGATAGATGATGGTCGGCTTGAGCTGGACGAAGACCGGGTCGCCGAAGAAGATCGTCAGGCTGCCGAAACCGACGATCAGCGCAGTGGAGAACCACAGCATCGGCGAAACCTTGCCGAGACGCCATCTCGATACCGCGAGCGCAATCACCGCAGCGATGATGAAGGCAAAGGTACCTTTGATGACTGCGGCGATTTCGGCAATCGGTTCGGACTCTTCGGGTGAGAAATACTTGTAGGCCGCGAGGAACACCAGCAGCGGGCCGTAATCGACTGCGACGTTGAGCCAGCCGGAGCCCTGTTTGTTCGGTTTCGCTTGGTCGGCCACTCTCATGCAACTCCCGCAATAACCCGTGCGACCAGATCGGGGTCGAACGGGCGCAAATCGTCGATTTTCTCGCCCACACCGATCGCGTGGATCGGCAGGCCGTATTGCTCGGCGGCCGCAACCAATATCCCGCCGCGAGCGGTACCATCGAGCTTGGTCATGATCAGCCCGGTGACGCCGGCGACCTCCTTGAACACGTCGATCTGGGCGAGCGCGTTCTGGCCGTTGGTCGCATCGAGCACCAGCACCACGTCGTGCGGTGCCTCGGGGTTGAGCCGGCCGAGGACTTTGCGGATTTTGGCCAGCTCGTCCATCAGCTCGCGCTTGTTCTGCAGGCGGCCGGCGGTGTCGACCACCAGCGCGTCGATACCCTGTTCGGTCGCGGCCTTGACCGCGTCGAACACGATGCTCGCCGGATCGCCGCCTTCGGGGCCGCGTACGATCGGCACGTCGATC
>JBGSPZ010000286.1:0-2321 GCA_041738375.1 Parerythrobacter sp.
CATGCCTCACGCGCAGCGCGGGTCAGCCGTTCGAGCGACTGCCGGTCGAGCGGCAGGTTGGGTGGTGCCGCAGCAGCTCCGAACCATTCGGCATAGGCGGAGTTGGCGCAGGCCAGCCGGTTGGCCCGATCGGTAATGGCCACTGCCAATCCGGGTTGCTCGATCGCCGTGACGGTGACCGACCAGTCGGGCGGTGCCAGCTCATCGCCTTTGCTACCGCTCCGCATGCGCGATGCTGCCACAGCGGCGAGTAAGAGGACGACCAGAGCCGCGAAAAATGCCAAGGCCAGCACCGCGCTGCCGGAGATCCACCACAGCAAGGCAGCCGAAGCCACTGCCGCAGCGGCGATCCCCCCGATCAGGCCAGTCTGGCGCTCACCCTGCGCGTCTCCCAGAACGTTCATCCCTCGATCGTTCCGAGCAATTCTTCGCTATGTTCGACGATGCGCTTCAAACGCCGCTTGCGCTTGCGCGCGACCATCGCCCGCCAGATCCACGAGGAGACAACGTAGCCGATCGCAGCCGCCACCACCGACATAACCGCAAGTCCCACCAGCACTGCGGGGGCTGCATCCGACAGGAACCAGCTTACCCAGTCGCCCGCGGGTGCGCCGCGCGCCACCATCTCCTGCACGGTGGCGACATTGGCATGGAAGCCCATCGCATTGCCGATGAAAGCGGAACCGATCAGGATAAGGGGCGTGGTCGCGGGATTGGACAGGAAGGTCATCGCTGCCGCAATCGGGATATTGCCGCGTCCGGGCACGCACATCAGCGCAGCGCCGATGATCTGGATGCCGGGGATCAGCGCGAAAATCCCGACCAGCAATCCCACCGCCACGCCGCGCGGGACCGAGCGCCGGGTGAAGCGCCACAATTCGTGGCGCACGGCGAGACCGCGCGTCCAGCGGTTGCTCTCCAGCTGGTCGCGCGTCGGCATGTTCTTGCGGATCAGGTCCGCGAGGAAAGTCTTGGAACGGGTCTTGCTCATCGCCTTGCGCTTCCCTTGCGCTGCACAATGGCGATAGGCAAGGGGCGCGGCGGGATTTTAGCGGTCGAGTTTGGCGAGCGGTCCATGAATGCCGACACGATAGGCCAAGCCGGATGAACCGCAGCCCAAACCGAGGCTCGGCCGATCACCCTTTTTCGCGCATGAGGCGCGCCTTGTCGCGCTTCCAGTCGCGGTCCTTGACGTATTCGCGCTTGTCCTGCGCCTGACGGCCCTTGGCCAGCGCCAGCTCCATCTTGGCCCGGCCCTTGCCGTTGAAATAGATGCTCAACGGGACCAGCGTCATCCCCTTGCGCTCCACCGCGCCGGTCAGCTTGGCGATCTCGCGCTCGCTCAGCAGCAGTTTGCGCGGGCGCTTGGGTTCGTGGTTGAGACGGTTGCCATGGCTGTACTCGGGTACGTTGGCATTGATCAGCCACACCTGCCCGTCGCGCACCTCGGCATAGCTTTCGGCAATCGAGGCCTCGCCGGCGCGCAACGCCTTGACCTCGGTTCCCTGCAGCACGATCCCGGCCTCGTACTTGTCCTCGATATGATAATCGAACCGCGCGCGGCGGTTTTCGGCAACGGTCTTCTGCTTGTCGAAGGTTTCGGGTTTGGGACGCGCCATGGTGGCGGGCCATGTAGGGACTCCCCGGCGACAAGGGAAGTGGGCGCACAATCCGCTTGCGTTCGCGCCCTCTCCCGTGGCCAATGCGCCGAGGGGACAGGGAGGGCTCAGGTTATGGGCAAGTCAGCAGAAGGTGCGGTGGAGTTCGAGATCGGCGGGGAGATCGTGCCGCCGGGTGAACGGCAGATTGTCGCGATCCCGGTCAGCCAGCAGGTTTCCGGGTTTTCCGCCAACCTCGCCTTGCAGGTGATCCACGGGGCAAGGCCGGGACCGACGGTGTTCGTGAGCGGCGCGATCCACGGGGACGAGATCATCGGCACGGCGGTCATCCAGCGGCTCTCCGCCCGGCTCGATCCGCAGCGTCTGGCGGGCACAGTGATCCTTGCCCCGGCGGTCAATATCTTCGGCTTTCTCCAGCACAGCCGGTACCTGCCCGACCGGCGCGACCTCAACCGCAGCTTTCCCGGCAGCCGCAAGGGGTCGCTCGCCGGGCAGCTGGCGTGGACTTTCCTCGAGCATGTGATCGGCCGGTGCTCGCTGGGGATCGACATCCATTCCGCTGCAATCCACCGCTACAACTTGCCGCAAATCCGCATTGCGGCCGGCAGCGCTTATCTGGTCGAGCTTGCGATGGCGTTCGGCGCGCCGGTGATCATCGAGAGCCCGCTGCGCGACGGATCGATGCGCGCGCTGGCGCAGGGG